>JALQTL010000180.1 GCA_023260935.1 Paracoccaceae bacterium | reverse complement strand
GGCCACTTGGGTAAGGAAATTATCGCCAAGTATGAGCTCGATAAGGACAGTGATGCTCAGCACTATGGAATTGGATTAAAGGAAATCTGGGAAATTCCGAAACCGGCAAAAGTTCGATATGGGTAAAGCCCATGTCGGCGGCATAGCCGGTCAGCTGGTCCGCCAGTTCCAGATAGGATAGCATCCTGTCGCCCGGCGCGCGTCGCCATGACCCCAGATGCACCTCATATATAGAAATCGGCGCGTCGATGCCCTGCCGCGCGGCCCGCCCGGCCATCCAGTCGTCATCCCCGAAGGCGCCCGCAATCTGGCGCACGACGCTGGCATTGGCGGGGGGATGTTCGCTGCCAAAACCCACCGGGTCGGCTTTCAGGGGCAGCAAGGCCCCCCCGGGGCCGCGGATTTCATATTTGTAGGCCGCGCCTTCGCCAAGGCCGGGGACAAAGATTTCCCACACGCCAGTGGCACCACGCCGCCGCATGGGATGGCGCCGGCCGTCCCAGAAGTTGAAATCCCCCACCACCGAAACCCGTTCGGCATTGGGCGCCCAGACTGCGAAATGCACGCCCTGCACAGCTTCATGCACCAGAACATGCGCCCCCAGCACCTGCCACAGGCGCCGGTGCGTGCCTTCGCCCAGCAGGTATTCATCCATCTCGCCCAGCACGGGGCCAAAGCGGAAGGGATCATCCCATTCCCAGGTTTGCCCCCCCGCTTCGGCCCGCAGGCGATAGGCCGATTTGCGCGGCAGAGCGCAGAGGAACAACCCCTGCCCCCAGCTTTCTGCCGGATGCGCCTTTTCCTTGCCCGTCAGAACCCAGACCCGTTCGGCCCCCGGCGCGAAGACCGTGACAACCCAAGACCCCGCCCGCTTGTGCAGGCCCAGCACGGAAAACGGATCCCCATGGCGGCCTTCCACGATGGCACGGGCTGCCCCATCCTCGATCAGTTCCGACATCTGCCCCCCCCCTTGCGCGCCGATATCACCGCCGGACCGCCGCCCCGGCTACAGGGCGGACGTCACCCCCCAGATATCGGCCATGTAGCCCCGGATCGTCCGGTCCGATGAAAAGAAGCCCGAGCGCGCCGTGTTCAAGGCCGCCATCCTGACCCAGGCGTCGCGATCGGCATAGGCCTGATCGACCCGCGCCTGCGCGGCGGCGTAGTCGGCATAATCGCTGGCGACGAGGAAATAGTCACTGTGCCAGACGCGGTGAACAAGCCCGTGATAGCGCTCAGGCTCCTCTGGCGAAAAGCGTCCTTCGGCCACCATCTGCAACACATCCATCAGCGACTGGCTGGCCTCGATCGCCTTTCTGGCGTGTTCCGGGTCTTCGCGGCGCTTGGCCACCTGATCGGCGGTCAGCCCGAAAAGGAAGAAGTTGTCTTCGCCCACCTCTTGCAGGATTTCCACATTGGCCCCGTCCAGCGTGCCAATGGTCACGGCACCGTTCATCATGAACTTCATGTTCCCGGTGCCCGAAGCTTCCTTGCCGGCCGTTGAAATCTGTTCCGACAGGTCAGAGGCCGGGATCAGCCGTTCAGCCATGCTGACGTTGTAATTCGGCGGATAGACGATCTTGAGCAGATCGCCGGTCAGCGGATCGTTGTTCACCACCTGTGCCACATCGTTGATGAGGCGGATGATTTCCTTGGCAACCGCATAACCCGGTGCCGCCTTGCCGCCAAAGATCTTGACCCGGGGCACATGGGGGCCGTTCGGGTTCTGCCGGATGGTGTGCCAATGGGCGATGGTTTGCAGGATGTTCAAAAGCTGGCGCTTGTATTCATGGATACGCTTGATCTGCACATCGAACAGGGCATCGGGGCTGACACGAACACCTTGCGTTTCCCCGATCCAGTTCGACAAAGCCACCTTGTTCAGCCGCTTGGCTGCATCGAAATCATCCCGGAACGCCTTGGTTTCGATTGGCTTTTCCAAGCCTTTCAGAAGGTCCAGATCGGCCTCCCAGCCGGGGCCTATCGCATCGCTGATCAGCCCTGCCAGCGGGCGGTTGCACATCTTCAGCCAGCGCCGGGGGGTAACGCCGTTGGTCTGGTTCACGATCCGGTCAGGGTGCAGGCGGTGCAGTTCGGGAAAGAGGTTCTGCTTGACCAAGTCCGAATGCAGCGCCGATACGCCATTCACCTTATGTGCCATGATGAAGGCCAGTTCGCCCATCCGCACCTCGTGGTGCTTGACGATGCCCACATAATGCGGGCGCGACGGATGGGTGCGGCGGTGCCAGCTGTCGATCCGTTCCACGATCTGCATGTGGCGCGGCAGCACATTGCCAAAGGTGAAGGTTGCCCATTTTTCCAGCGCTTCGGGCAGGAGCGTGTGGTTGGTATAGCCAAGACAGGCCCGCGCGATGGTCAGCGCCTGTTCGAAATCCACCCCATGCTGATCGACCAGCAGGCGGATCAGTTCGGGCCCCGCAATGGCAGGGTGGGTGTCGTTCATCTGGATCGCCACCTTCTGCGGCAGCAGGTTCAGGTCGGAGTGGGTTTGCACAAAGCGGCGCAGGATATCTTGCAGCGCAGCCGAGGTCAGAAAGTATTCCTGCTTCAGCCGCAACTCCTTGCCCTGATAGGTGGTGTCATCGGGGTAAAGTACCCGGCTCAGCGTGCGGGCCAAGGCCTCGGGTTCAGCAGCGGCGGCGTAATCGCCGCGGTTGAAGCGTTCCAGATCGAACATGGTGGTAGGCTGCGCGCCCCATAGTCGCAGCGTATTGGCCCATGTTCCCTGCCAACCGATGACCGGCGTATCATGGGCCGAGGCGATGACCGTTTCCCCCGGCACCCAGACCTCGCGCCCGCCATGGGTTTCGACCTGCCCCTTGAAACCGATGGTATAGGCTGCCTCTGGCCGGGCGAATTCCCATGGATGGGCCTGTTTCAGCCAATCTTCCGGCGTTTCGACCTGCCGCCCGCCTTCGAACCTTTGCCGGAACAGACCGTGCTCATAGCGGATGCCATAGCCATAGGCCGGGCAACCCAGCGTGGCCATGGATTCCATGAAACAGGCCGCCAGCCTTCCCAGCCCGCCGTTGCCAAGCGCGGCATCGGGTTCGTCTTCCACAATTGCCCGGAAATCCTGCCCGAAGCTGGCCATCACCTCTTCGGCCATGTCGCGCAGGCCAAGATTGATCGTCGCGTCCTCCAGCAGGCGGCCGATCAGGAATTCCATCGACAGGTAATAAACCCGCTTGTGATCGCCGGCCCATGTCCGCCGGGTAGAGGCGAACCACGGTTCCACGATCCGGTCACGGATGGCAAAGGAAAGCGCCATCCGCCAATCATAGGTGCTGGCGTGATCGGCATCCTTGCCAAGGGTGAACCGCAGATGCCGCAGAACGTCGGCTTGCAGGGCGTTCGGGGTCAGGCTCAGGTCGTTCAATTCACTATCCAACTCTTCGTGTATCCTCAGACCCAAGGCTAGGCACCGCATTGGCAGCGTCAAGCAGGCAGCCAAGGCCTGAAACGGGCACATCGAGGCCACACGCGGAACGTGATCCCAGTGTTACCGCAAACACCGCCGAAAAGCACGACATTAAAGATGTGAATTGCCAGAGGCTTACGATTTTCAAAGCGCTTTGGAAGTCGGCGCAGGACCGAAGACGGCGGGAATTGACGGAATTTCCCCCATGTGCCCCCGACCTGCGGCGCGATGGATGAAAAAGGGGCGTCCTTCGGTGGAAGTTGCATATTCTTCGGGCTTTCCGCTACCCATTCTGATCTGGATCAATGTGTCAGCGCGATAAGTGGGAAATGCAGGGCCATTGACCCGCTGCACAACGGACCCCCGCCATGCGACTGACCACCCGCACCAATTTGGCAATGCGCACTCTGATGTTCTGCGCCGCCAACCCCGGGCGCATCGTGCGCAAACAGGAAGTGGCAGAAACCTGCAACGCCAGTGAAAACCATCTGGCCCAGGTCATTCACCTTTTGGCGCAAAAGGGGTTCCTGAAAACCGTCCGCGGCCGCGCGGGTGGCCTGATGCTGGGGCGCCGCGCCGATGACATCCGCGTGGGCGAGGTGTTTCGCGCATTCGAGGCCGTGCTGCCTTTCGCCGAGTGCTTTGCCGGCGCGGAAAACAATTGCCCGCTGGTCGGGGCCTGCCGGTTGAAATGCGTGCTGGCCGAGGCACTGGATGCCTTTTACGCCAAGCTGGACGCGGTTTCGATCACCGATCTGATGCGCGACAACAACGAACTTCAGGGCCTGCTCAAGGTCGCCTGACCCAGCCGTGCATTGGCCCTTACCCGGGCCTAATGTGCAGACTTGCCCAAGACCGCCGCCAGCAGCGGCCCCAGCACCCGCGTGGCCAGCGGGATCAGCAACATCCCCACCACCACCCCCAAAAGCCCGTCCAGCGTTGCCGTCACCAGCCAGCCCACGACGCCCGGCGCCTGCGGCACGGCATGGGCCACCGCTTCGGCGATGTGGTGGATCTGGTCATAAATCCACGGCCAGCCCAGCACTTGCAGCCCATGGGTCAGGATATTGCCCCCCACCCACAGCATGGCCAGCGTACCCACGCCGGACAGCAGGGCCAGCAGCGACGGCATGGCCGATACAAGCCCCCGGCCAAGGGCGCGCCCTGCCCCGGTGCGCCCGGTTGCGGCCAGATGCAGGCCGATGTCATCCATCTTCACGATCAGCGCCACAGCGCCATAAACCGCCGCCGTGATCAGCACGCCGACGATGGCCAGTGTCACCGCCTCCATCCACAGGGTGCTGTCGGGGATCGACGCAAGCGCGATTGTCATGATTTCGGCCGACAGGATGAAATCGGTCTTGATGGCGCCCGCCACCTTTTCCTCTTCCAGATGCGCAGGATCACGGGTGTCGAAATCCTGCTCGACCGCCGCGTCGCCATGGGGAAACAGCTTGTGAAACACCTTTTCCGCGCCCTCAAAGCACAGATAGGCCCCGCCCAGCATCAACATCGGCGTGATCGCCTGCGGCACCAGCGCCTGCAACAACAACAACCCGGGCAGCAGGAACAGCAGCTTGTTGCGCACAGACCCGCGGGCAATCTTCCAGATCATCGGCAATTCACGGTCCGCCGCAAAGCCGGTCACATATTTCGGCGCCACGGCGGCATCGTCGATGACCACGCCTGCCGCCTTTGACCCGGCCTTGGCCGCTGCCGCCGCCACGTCATCGACCGAGGCCGCGGCAACCTTTGCGATGGCCGCCACGTCATCCAGAAGTGCCAAAAGACCGCTCATCCGCCCTCCGCCCAAGCTTTTGTCATGCTTATCCGATTCCGGCCCCGCCGCAATCGCGCAAGTTCGATGCCAGACTGTTACAAAAGGATCATGGAACCGAGGCGCACCTGTCACCCTTGTCGGGCATCGCTGCCGGCACCCGGCCGGCCCTGTGCATGGCCAAAAATCATTTGAAGGAGTTCTTGCCATGGTGCGCCTTTCCGCATTTTCGACGACCGCCCTTGTCCTCTTTGCCCTGCCGCAAGCCGGCCATGCCGCATCTTGCGTCTTTGATCTTGGTGCGCTGACGCCCACCGTCACCTGCGCTGCACCGGGCAGCGCCCCCGTGACCTCGGCCCAGGATGGCCTTGCCGTCGACGTCACCCCTTCGGGCAGCGTGACCAGCGCCAGCCGCGACACCGCCCCCTTCGCCTTGGGCGGCACCGGCGTCAGCATCGCCAACCGCGGCACCATCGTCAACACCGACACCCGCAACAACACCAATGCGATAGCCGCCACCGGCACCGGGCTGACCATCACCAATTCGGGCGTCATCTCCAGCGGTGATCGCGCCATCCATGCGCTTTCCGGCTTTGGCGGGGGGCTGGTGATCATCAATGAGGCCGACGGCGAAATCACATCGCGCCGTCAGACCATCCGCACCGAAGACCCGGCGCCGGGCTCGGTCGTGATGAATTACGGCACCATCTCGTCGCAGGACGGGCGCGCGCTGCAACTGCGCGGGCAAGGCACCCAAGTGGTCAACTACGGCACCATGACCGGCGGCGAAGAGGTGATCGAGGCGCGCGACGATTTCAGCCTGATCAACCATGGCACGATTCAGGCACGCGACGGCGTGGCGGACGCCGACGGGGTTCAGTTCGCCTCTGGCACCGTCGAAAACTTCGGAACGATTCAGGGCAGCGATGACGGCATCGACATCGACGAGGGCCTGATCACCAATCATCTGACTGGCCGCATCATCTCTGCCGGAACCGAGGGCCATGGCATCGACATCGACCCCGAGTTCGACAACAGCCGCGATCCGCTTCGTCCTTCGGGCAAGCTGACCATCGTGAACGCGGGCTATATCGAAGGGCCGGCCGCCATTGGCGCCGATCCGGCGGCCGCCAGCAGTGTCGAAATCCGCAACAGCGGCACATTGAACGGACGGGGAGGCACTGCCATCGCGCTTTCACCGCTTCAGGGGGACAGTCTGGTATCGCTCTCGGGGGCGTCAGTACTGATGGGGGGCATCCGCTTCGGGGCCGGTGATGATGTGCTGGAGATCCGGTCGCTGACCTCGGGCCTGCTGTTCGACGGGCTGGCCGATGGCGGTGAGGGGCAGAACACGCTGCGCCTTGCAGACTATGGCCTTGGCGATCTGGCCAGCTTTTCGGTGCTGGACGGGATCGTGTCTTTCGGCCTGACGACCGTTGCCGGTCTGGTCAGTGCGCGGGTCAGCAATTTTGGCCGCTGGGAGTTCGGCAGCGGGCAGGTTTTCACCACCGGAGACCTGGCCGACAGCTTCGCCCCGGTGCCGCTGCCGGCCGGTCTGCCGCTGCTTGCCGGGGCCTTGGTGGGGCTTGTTGCCCTGCGCCGCCGCAAGGCCTGATCCTACCCCGGCCGCCCCCCGCAAGCTCCCGCGGGGGCGGCTGGTCAGCACAAGTGGCGGAATCGTTAGCGCAAACACGGAAGTTTTGCGCTAACATGCTGAAAAAGCGTCGTTTTCAAGCTTTGAATACAAAAGCATACCGGATAAGTCGAGGGACGACTCGCAAGGTGTTGGAGAGACGCATGACAATTACAGTCGGCATCAACGGATTTGGCCGTATCGGGCGCTGCACTCTGGCGCATATTGCGGAATCGAACCGCAACGACGTTCAGGTCGTGGCCATCAACGCCACCGGCCCGATCGAAACCAACGCCCACTTGCTGAAATATGACTCTGTCCATGGCCGTTTCCCGGGCACGGTAAAGGTGCGCGACGGCATGCTGGATCTGGGCCGCGGGCCGATCCGGGTGATGTCGACCTACAATCCGCAGGATCTGGATTGGGAGGGCGTGGACGTGGTGCTGGAATGCACCGGCAAGTTCAACGACCGTGACAAGGCGGCCGTACATCTGGGCCGCGGTGCCAAGCGCGTGCTGGTCAGTGCCCCGGCCAAGAACGCCGACAAGACCGTGGTTTACGGTGTGAACCACCGCGCCCTGACGGCCGAGCATCTGGTCGTGTCGAACGGGTCTTGCACCACCAACTGCCTTGCGCCGCTGGCCAAGGTGCTGAACGATACGGTGGGCATTGAATCCGGGATCATGACCACGATCCATTCCTACACCGGCGACCAGCCCACGCTGGACCGCCGCCACGCTGACCTGTACCGCGCCCGCAGCGCCGCCATGGCGATGATCCCCACCTCGACCGGCGCCGCCAAGGCCTTGGGCGAAGTGTTGCCGGAACTGAAGGGCAAGCTGGACGGATCGGCCATCCGCGTGCCCACGCCCAATGTCTCGGCCGTGGATCTGACCTTCATCGCCGAAAAATCCGTCACCGCCGCCGAAGTGAACGAAATCGTGCGCGAGGCCTGTGCGGGCTATATGGGGATGGTCATGGCCTATGATCCGGAACCCAAGGTCTCGATCGACTTCAACCACACGCCGCAATCGTCTATCTTCGCGCCGGACCAGACCCGTGTTGTGGGCCGTTCGGTCCGCGTGCTGGCCTGGTATGACAACGAATGGGGCTTTTCCTGCCGAATGGCCGATGTGGCCGGCGTCATGGGGCGGCTGATGCAATAAGGCGGGAAGGCCGCCGCAAGGGGGCACATTGACCGACAGACTGGCCCTGATCATCGGGGGCGTCATCCTCGCCGCCATCGCCTTGGATCTTGTGGCCAATGGCGGGGCGGCGTTGATGTTTCTTCTTCGCAAATTCGCCGATATGGTGGAATGGCTGGCATTCTGGCGCTGACAGCGTCAAACTGCCGTTGCTTTCTGGCTCTATCTGGTGATGTTAGCGCTAAACATAGCAGCCGAGTCGCTTTGAGAGGAGAATACCATGACGGTGAAGGTCGCCATCAACGGGTTTGGACGCATCGGGCGCAACGTCTTGCGCGCGATCATTGAATCCGGCCGCAAGGATATCGAGGTCATCGCGATCAACGATCTGGGCCCGGTCGAAACCAATGCCCATTTGTTGCGCTTTGATTCCGTTCATGGCCGCTTTCCGGGTACCGTCACCACCGGCGAGGACTGGATCGATGCCGGCCGGGGCAAGATCCGGGTAACGGCCCTGCGCAACCCCGCCGATCTGCCCTGGTCGGATGTGGATATCGTGATGGAATGCACCGGCATCTTCACCAGCAAGGAAAAGTGCCAGGCCCATCTGGAAAACGGATCGAAGCGTGTGCTGATCTCGGCCCCCGGTGACGGCGCCGACAAGACCATCGTTTACGGTGTGAACCACCATACGCTGACCCGTGACGACATCGTGGTGTCGAACGCCTCTTGTACCACAAACTGCCTGTCGCCGGTTGCCTATGTGCTGAACGATGTGATCGGCATCGAAAAAGGCATGATGACCACCATCCACAGCTATACCGGCGACCAGCCGACGCTGGATACGCTGCACAAGGATCTGTATCGCGGCCGGGCCGCCGCGCTGAGCATGATCCCCACCAGCACGGGCGCGGCCAAGGCCGTGGGGCTGGTCCTGCCCGATCTGAAGGGCAAGCTTGATGGCTTCGCCATCCGCGTGCCGACACCGAATGTCTCGGTCGTCGATCTGAAGTTCATCGCCAAGCGCGCCACCTCGGTGGAAGAGATCAATGCCGCGATCAAGGCCGCCGCCGATGGCCCGCTCAAGGGCATCCTGGGCTATACGAATTTCAAGAACGTCTCGGCCGACTTCAACCACGATCCGCATTCGTCGGTCTTCCACATGGATCAGACCAAGGTGATGGACGGCACGCTGTGTTCTGTGCTGTCCTGGTATGACAACGAATGGGGCTTTTCCAACCGCATGGCAGATACCGCCGTGGCCATGGCGAAACTGATCTGACGCCC
>JALQTL010000042.1 GCA_023260935.1 Paracoccaceae bacterium | reverse complement strand
AAATGGCTGCCTTGCAGACGCTTCTGGTGCATCCACATATAACGCACGTCGAAGGTGCAGTTGAACCCGCTCGTCCCGGCACAGATCACAACCATGCCGCCCTTCTTGCAGACCAGAGACGACACGGGGAACGTTGCTTCGCCCGGGTGTTCAAAGACCATGTCAACGTTGACGCCCTTGCCGGTGATATCCCAGATCGCCTTGCCGAACTTGCGGGCCTCTTTCAGCCATTCGTTGTATTCGGGGGTATTGACCTTCGGCAACTGGCCCCAGCATTTGAAATCGTTGCGGTTGATGACGCCCTTGGCGCCCATAGACATCACGAAGTCGCGCTTCGATTCATCGCTGATGACGCCGATCGCATTCGCCCCGGCCGTGTTTGCAAGCTGGATGGCGTAAGACCCAAGCCCGCCCGAGGCGCCCCAGACCAGCACGTTCTGCCCGGGCTTCAGATCATGGGGATGATGGCCAAACAGCATCCGATAGGCGGTTGCAAGGGTCAGCGTATAGCAGGCGCTTTCTTCCCATGTCAGATGCCGGGGCCGCGGCATCAGTTGCTGGGCCTGCACCCGGGTGAACTGGGCGAAAGAGCCGTCCGGCGTCTCATATCCCCAGATCCTTTGCGTCGGCGAAAACATCGGGTCGCCGCCGTTGCATTCCTCGTCGTCGCCATCATCCTGATTGCAGTGGATCACGACCTCATCGCCCACTTTCCAGCGCTTGACCTTGTCACCCACGGCCCAGACGATGCCCGCGGCATCCGATCCGGCAATGTGATAGGCTTGCTTGTGGCCGTCAAAGGGGCTGATCGGCACGCCAAGACCGGCCCAGACCCCGTTGTAATTGACCCCGGCTGCCATCACCAGAACCAGCACCTCATGGCTGTCGATGGTCCAGGTATCCACCACCTCCTGCTGCATGGCCACTTCCGGCTCTCCGTGACGCTCGCGCCGGATGGCCAAGGCATACATCTGCTTTGGCACATGGCCCAACGGGGGCATTTCGCCCAGTTCATAGAGATCCTTCTTGGGCGCGTCATAGGCGACGATTGCGCTTTGCGTATCCAGAGCCATGGGGCCTCCATCGGTGTCAGGTCATGCCGCGCCGCAGAATCAGCGCGCGATCTACAGATGGATATGGATCATGGCGCAACATTGCAATAGTATGAAGGGAGATTTTGTAATTTTATGTCTGCCGCGCCGCAGAAAATGCCATCACTCTTGCGCCGCCGCCAGCCGCTGGCGAACAGGGGCCGCATAAAACTCCAGCAAATCGCGCATTTCCGGTCGTGGCAGCCCCTTTTCATCCACCAGACCGCGCAGGCGCAGCATTGCCAGCCCTTCCTCCCGGGCCCGGTCACTTCCCCCGGGCGGCAGCTTCAGGACCGCACCAGCGGCGCGCAGCCGAGCGGCCAGGTCTTCCACCGAAACATCGTCAGACAGGGCCGCCGCTGTCAGAGGCACCGCAAGCATCGGCACCACGGCCTCCACCTCGGCCATCAGCCGGGCGGCAAAATCCTCGGGCCCGCCGCCCGCGGCACGAAAGGCCGCAAGGGATATCGGCACCCCGAAACCGGCCGCCGCCGTGCCGAAAAGATGCTTTCGCCCCCCTGCACGCTTCAGCAGGATCAGGAACGCATCCCGCAAAATCGCCCACAGACGCGGCCGAAACCGACGCTGGCCCGTGCGCGCGGCCCTGACCAGAAGGCTGTCTTCCAGAACCCGGTCATAGGCTATGCCTACCGGAATGAAGACGACATCGCGCCCCCCTTCGTGCCAGCCTGCCCAGATATATGACAAAAGCCCCATCTTGGCCGGCCCCACACGCCCGTCCAGCGAAAGGCCGCCCTCGGGAAACACTGCCTGCACCGTGCCCTCTGCCGTCGCCATCTGCACATACCGCGCAAGCACCCGACGATAGAGCGCATTGCGGCTGCCCCGGCGAATGAAATAGGCCCCCATCGCCCGGATCAGGCGGCTGAGCGGCCAGACCCGGGCCCATTCCCCCACTGCATAGGAAAGCGCCGTTCGCCCCGACACCAGCCATGTCACCAGTACATAATCCATGTTGCTGCGGTGGTTCATCACAAACACGACCGAGGCATTCGGGTCCACTGCGGCAAGCTCTGCGGGCAATTTTCCAACCCGCACACGAAAAAAGATCGACGAAAGCCAGCGGGCCGCCCGCGTGGCAAAGCCGAAATAGAACAGGGCCGAAAATGCTGGAACGATCTCGCGCGCATACGCCTTCGCCTCGGCCAGGGCAACTTCGCCCGGCACGCCGGTTTCGGCGGCATGCTCGGCCACGGCTTCCAGCACCTTCGGATCATAAAGAAGGCGCACCACCCAGTCATGGCGGCTCATCAGCTTGAACGGTTCGATCTTGCGATCAAGCCGTTCGTTGACGCGGGCCACCACCCGTTCCATGCGGCGGCGAAAAAACCAGCGCAGACCGGGGCCAATGATCCGTTCCAGCGCCGCGATCCCCGCAAGAACGCCCGCAAAGATCAGAAGCCAGACCGGGATTTCCACCGTTTCGAACATGCCCCAGCCTAACCCATCCTGCGCCTCCGGCAATGGGCTTCCCCGTCTTCAAATATCCCCGGAGGTAAGCGCGCGTCGCGCGCCAGGGGGCAGACAGCCCCCTTCTGCACTGCCGCAAATGCCGCAACGCGGCGAATTGACAGAACCACATTCTTTCGCCTATCACAAATCCGACGAAATAAAATTACCCGCAATCGACTCGGGAGCCCCTTCATGACCACCGAAAAACCCTGGCTCTTTCGGACATATGCCGGCCACTCCACAGCGGCGGCCTCGAATGCGCTTTACCGCACCAACCTGTCAAAGGGGCAGACCGGGCTTTCGGTGGCTTTCGACCTGCCCACCCAGACCGGGTATGACAGCGACGACCCAAGGTCGAAGGGAGAGGTGGGCAAGGTTGGCGTGCCGGTGGCCCATCTGGGCGACATGCGGGCGCTGTTTGACCAGATCCCGCTGGAACAGATGAACACCTCGATGACCATCAACGCCACCGCGCCCTGGCTTCTGGCGCTTTACATCGCGGTGGCCGAAGAACAGGGGGCCGATGTCTCGAAGCTGAACGGCACCGTCCAGAATGATCTTATCAAGGAATACCTTAGCCGCGGCACCTATATCTGCCCGCCGAAGCCAAGCCTTCGGATGATCACCGATGTTGCCGCCTATACCCGGCAGCATCTGCCGAAGTGGAACCCGATGAACGTCTGTTCCTATCACCTGCAAGAGGCCGGGGCGACGCCGGAACAGGAACTGGCCTTCGCGCTTGCGACGGCCGTTGCGGTGCTGGACGATCTGAAGACCAAGGTTCCCGCCGAACACTTCCCCGAAATGGTGGGCCGCATTTCCTTTTTCGTGAATGCCGGCATCCGTTTCGTGACGGAACTGTGCAAGATGCGCGCCTTTGTCGATCTGTGGGATGAAATCTGCGAAAGCCGCTATCGCGTGGCCGATCCGAAATTCCGCCGCTTCCGCTATGGCGTGCAGGTGAACAGCCTTGGCCTGACCGAACAGCAGCCTGAAAACAACGTCTACCGCATCCTGATCGAGATGCTGGCCGTAACCCTGTCGAAAAAGGCACGCGCCCGGGCCGTGCAGCTTCCAGCCTGGAACGAGGCGCTTGGCCTGCCCCGACCTTGGGATCAGCAATGGTCGCTGCGCATGCAGCAGATCCTGGCCTTTGAAACCGACCTGCTGGAATATGACGACCTGTTCGATGGCAACCCCGCGATCGACCGCAAGGTCGAGGCGCTGAAGCAAGGCGCGCGCGCCGAACTGGCACAGATTGATGCCATGGGCGGGGCGGTTGCCGCGATCGACTACATGAAGGGCCGACTGGTCGAGGCCAATTCCGAACGTCTGGCCCGGATCGAGACGAAGGAAACCACCGTGGTCGGCGTGAACCGCTTCACCACGACCGAACCCTCGCCCCTGACCACGGGCGACGGCGCGATCATGACCTGCGACCCGGAGGCCGAGGCCGACCAGATCGCCCGGCTTCAGGCCTGGCGTGCGGCGCGTGACGAAGGGGCGGTGAAGGAAGCGCTTGGTCACCTTGCCGCCGCCTGTGCGTCGGGTGAAAACGTCATGCCCGCCTCTATCGCTTGTGCGCGGGCCGGTGCCACCACTGGCGAATGGGCTGCCGTGATCCGCCGCGCCTTTGGCGAATACCGCGCCCCCACTGGCGTGTCGCGCAACCCGTCGAACCGCACCGAGGGGCTGGAACCGATCCGCGAGGCGGTTTCGGCCGTGTCGGCCAAGCTGGGGCGCCCCTTGAAATTCCTTGTGGGCAAACCGGGGCTGGATGGCCACTCCAACGGCGCCGAACAGATTGCCGCCCGGGCCCGGGATTGCGGAATGGACATCACCTATGAAGGTATCCGCCTGACCCCGGCCGAAATTGTGGAGGCCGCCGCCCGCGATACAGCCCATGTGATCGGTCTTTCGATCCTGTCGGGCAGCCACATCCCTCTGATTGAGGAAACGATGCAGCGCCTGCGCGAAGCGGGCCTGTCGGACGTTCCGGTTGTCGTGGGGGGAATCATCCCCGAGGATGACGCCGCAAAGCTGCGGGCCATGGGGGTTGCGGCCGTTTATACGCCCAAGGATTTCGAGCTGAACCGTATCATGATGGATATCGTGACCTTGGTCGATCAGACGCCGCTTGCGGCCGAATAATTGCGCCAGATCAAGGTGGGCCGGTCATTGCTACCCTAGTCTTCGGGCGACCGAACGGAGGGTGCCATGTTCCAGTCCATCAGAACGATGATCGACCGCTATCGTGAAACACGGGCGCTGGATGCCCTGACAGAGCGTGATCTTGCCGATCTGGGCATGACGCGGGAACAGGTTGCGCATTTCATCCGGATGCCCGCCGATACGCCAGACAGGGTTGTGGCCATGGCGCGCATCTTCGGCCTGTCCGAAGGCGAAGTGAAACGCGACCACGGCGAATGGATCGATGTGGTCGAGGTTTGCGCAGAATGCGCAGACCGCGGGGCTTGCGGGGTTTTGCTGGGCAAGGGCGATCTGGCCAACCCGCGCGACGCAACCTTCTGCCCGAACCACAAGACCTTTGAACAGCATTGGCAGGCCGCCTGAATTCGCTTGCCCGCCCGCCTTGCGCAGCCCATGAATGAAGGGCAGGCCTAGTGGCCGGGGTCAAGGCAACAGGGGGAAGCGATGACATTTCACATCGGCGCGGCAGTTGGTCAGATTGCCGAAACCGTGCTTTTGCCGGGTGATCCCTATCGGGCCCGCTGGGCGGCACAGCGGTTTCTGGAAGGCGCCGAACTGGTCAATGACGTGCGCGGGATGCTGGGCTATACCGGCCGGTGGCGCGGTCATCATGTCACCATCCACGGCACGGGCATGGGCCAGCCGTCGCTGTCGATCTATGTCAATGAACTGATCCGGGACTATGGTGCGAAAACCCTGATCCGCATCGGGTCTTGCGGGGCGCTGCAAGAGAATCTGAAGGTGCGTGACATCATTCTGGCACAGGCCGCCAGCACGATCTGTGGCCCTTCCAGCACGATCTTCCGCGAGGTGAACTTTGCCCCTGTGGCCGATTTCATCCTTCTGGCCAAGGCTTTTGCTGCGGCCGAGGGGAAAGCGCATGTGGGGGGCATCCTGACCTCGGACACCTTCTATGACGAACGCGAGGATCTGTCAGAACAGTTGAAACGTCATGGCTGTCTGGCGATCGAAATGGAAACGGCCGAGCTTTACACCCTTGCCGCGCGTTATCAGCGGCGCGCGCTTTCGGTGCTGACCGTTTCCGACCACATCCTGACCGGTGAGGCCCTGCCAGCCGACCAGCGCGAACAAAGCTTTGCCGATATGGTCGAGATTGCGCTGCACGCCGCCTTTGACTGACCCCGGGCGGAAAAGGGGCCGCACAACTGCCCGCTGCCCCGATGGGTTGACCTCTGGCGCGCCATCGGGTTCCCTGCCGGCCGACAGTGGAAAGGACATCTCATGCAGCAACGTCAACTTGGGGCCGGTGGGCCCATGGTTTCGGCCATCGGGTTGGGGTGTCTTTCGTTTGGTGGGCTTTTCGGTGCAACCAATCGGGCGGAATCGCTGGCCTGCCTTGATGCCGCTTGGGAGGCCGGCATCAATTTTCTGGACGTGGCAAATATCTACGGCAACGGCCTGTCCGAAGAGGTGATCGGGGAATGGCTGCGCAGCCGCCCCCATCGACCTGTCATTGCCACCAAGGCCAGCATCGTTTCCGGCCCGAACCGGCGGGTGGACAATTCACCCGCCCATCTGCGGGCCGAGTTGGAAGGATCGTTGAAACGGCTGGGGGTTGAACGGGTCGATCTGTTCTACATGCACCGCCACGAACAGGCCCGGCCGATCGAAGAGGTGGCGGAAACCATGGCTG
The DNA here is from genome assembly GCA_023260935.1 of Paracoccaceae bacterium. GTDB lineage: Bacteria > Pseudomonadota > Alphaproteobacteria > Rhodobacterales > Rhodobacteraceae > Pseudotabrizicola. The sequence goes on along the minus strand of JALQTL010000042.1, from coordinate 2,608 downwards.
CCCTGATCCGCGAGGGTAAGATCGGTGGCTATGGCTTGTCGGAAATCGCCCCCTACACCCTGCGCCGCGCCCATGCCGTGCATCCGGTGATGGCGGTGCAGAATGAATACAGCCTGTGGACCCGACAGCCCGATCTGGGGCTGATTCAGGCCTGCGCCGAGCTTGGGGTGGCCTTTGTGCCGTTTTCCCCGCTGGCGCGCGGCGTGTTTGGAGACCCGATGCTGGACCCCGACCTCCATGATCTTGGCCCCTTCCGCTGCCAGATCCCACGCTTCAGCCCGGAAAACTGGCCGAAAAACCGACAAAAGCTGCTGGAATTCCAGGCGCTTGCCAGTCGGATGGGGCATCATCCATCTGCCCTTGCCCTGGCCTGGTGTCTGCATCGCGGGCCGCATCTTGTGCCGATCCCGGGCACCCGCAGCGCGGATCACCTGAAGGCATGGGCCAAGGCTGACGAGATCATCCTGACGCCCGGCGAAATGGCCGCGATCGAAGCGGTGCTGCCGGTGGGCTGGGCCTATGGCGACCGTTACAACGACGAGATGGCCGCCTCTGTCGAACGGTTCAGTTGACCGGCCGGCGGTGCCCGCCCATGCATTTGCATCCCTTGGGTGAGGGGGCATTCTGGCTGCCTTGACGCCGACCGGAACGACACCTCGGCCGGCATATCCCGCTTTGCCGGATCACCCTGTTCGAAGGCAGTGACGCGGCGGTTGGTCGCCGGGGCTGACAGCACCGCAGGCCACGCAGCGCCATTGCCCCGCCGCCCGTTCCTGCCGCCATTCGCAAAGCCGCGTCAGCGATGAGGTGCGGTGCTGCCACCACAGATAGCCAAATACACCCAGCAACAGGAAGATGACCAGAACAGGCACTTACATCCCTTCCCTGCCATGTGGGGCGGCATAGTCCAGTTGCGGCCCGATCGGGATGATCCGGTGCGGATTGATCGTCTTGTGGCTGAAGTAATAGTGCCGGACGAAATGATCGACATGCACGGTTTCCGCCACGCCCGGCCACTGAAAGATATCGCGCGTATAGGCCCAGAGATTGGGGTAATCCACGATCCGGCGGCGGTTGCATTTGAAATGCCCGTGATAGACCGGATCAAAACGGATCAGCGTGGGGAAAAGCCGCAGATCGGCCTCGGTCAGACCGTCGCCCATAAGAAAGCGCTGACGCGAAAGCCGGTCCTCCAACCAGTCCAGCGTGGCGAATACATCGGTTACCGCCGCATTATAAGCCGATTGAGAGGTGGCAAAGCCGGCCCGGTAGACGCCATTGTTCAGCGTGGCGTAAATGCGGTCGTTCACCGTCTCGATCTCGTCCCGCAGCGACATTGGCCAGTAATCATCGGTATTCCCGGTCAGCCCGTCAAAGGCCGAATTGAACATGCGGATGATCTCGCTCGACTCGTTGGAGACGATCTGTCCGGTCGCCTTGTCCCATAGGATCGGCACCGTCACGCGGCCCGAAACCTGCGGCATCGCCCGGGTATAAATGTCGCGCAGAAACGGCAGGCCGAACAGGCGGTCACCCGTCGTGCCCGGAAAATCCGTGTCAAATGTCCAGCCCTCTGACAGCATGTCGGGATGCACGACCGAGATGTCGATATGCGGCCGAAGCCCCTTCAGGCTGCGAAAGATCAGGGTCCGGTGAGCCCATGGGCAGGCGTAAGAGACATACAGATGATAGCGGCCGCTTTCCGCCTTGAACCCGCCCTCACCGCTGGGTCCGGCCCCCCCGTCTGCCGTCACCCAGTTCCGAAAGGCTGCATCGGTGCGCACGAAGGCCCCGCCGGTCTTTTCGGTATCATACCAGTCGTCGCGCCATTCACCTTTGACAAGCTGTCCCATCCGCCCTCCTTATTCGTGGTGCGGACAGCCTAGCAGCAAATCGCCCCCGGACCAGCGGTTCGGGGGCGCAATCCTTGTGCATGAGAGCAGAGCTCAAAATGATTTTCGAGGTAGCAAGCGAACATCATGTTCCTGTGTTCACGCATGTGCGGCGCGGCATGCCTGGCGACCCAGCGGGGCTCGAAGAGATCCTCGCTCTCGCTGAACAGTACAAAACCGGCTATTTTTTTAAAATTTTCCTCTTTCGTTTCTTCGTCTTCTAAACATTTTTCAAGTAACTCCATTATTTTGTCTCGCTGATTATCATAATTTTTTGTTGACATTTTGTTAATGCACAAACGAATGTCTTGAATCCATTTATCAACTCCTTCTGTTGATTTTTCAATATTTGTTGTTTTAAAACTATTACGGATTTGTTCCCAATTTTCATTGTCATCATTTTTATGGTGATTTACTACGCGTTTACTACGATGATGTTCTTGCCGACGATCTTGCTTTTCCACAAAAATTGGTTTTACCTGACTATCAATTTGATCTACTAAATTATAGAAACTAGATTGAAACACAAAAGGTGGACTATTGTGCATAATATGATATATGTCATCTAAACTAAATGCTATAGTACTCATTTGTATAGAATATTGATGTATTTTTATATCATTTATATAATACATATAAAAAGAAAAAAGACTAATATTTAAATGGATACAAATGACAAACAAGTTGAAATTGAGAGATGGGATGAATTGAGTATT
>JALQTL010000038.1 GCA_023260935.1 Paracoccaceae bacterium | reverse complement strand
TTCCTGAGGCGCAGCCTCAGTTTGAGAAAACGGCACAAGAAGGTTTTGAATGACTTCTTGATCATAATCGCTCAGGGCAGCAAGCAATTCATCGCTTAAATACTCTGTTACAACTTCATGGACCAGTTCAGCCTGCTCGGTCGTGATTGACCCGCTGACGACGGGCCAGTTCCTGATCGGGTCCAGCCGCGAAAACCATGCGGACCCGAACCGCGTTGATTTTTCCACTTTGCGTCAACTGATGAAACGCGCGGTCACCGCATTGCCGATATTGGCAGAACGGCGCGTCATCCGCGCCTTCGCCGGCATCCGTGCTGCCGTTTCCGACAGTCTGCCCATCGTTGGCAGCTTGCCCGGCGAAACCCGCGTAACGCTTGCCACCGGCTTCGAAGGCGACGGGATCTGCCTTTCAGCCATTATGGGACGCGAGGTCGCGCGGATCGTGCGTGGCATGCCGCCGACCGACGACATTTCTGCCGACCTCGAAACCTTGTCACCCGCCAGATTCACGCCGGCACGGCAGGAGGCCTTGGGATGACCGGCACGATTTTCTGGAACGGAACGGCCATTCCCTTTCGCACCGGGGAAAGCGTTGCGACGGCACTTCTGCGTGCGGGTATCAAAGCTTTCGGCACAGCCCACACAGGACAGGCGCGCGCCGTCTTCTGCGGGATCGGGCTTTGTCAGGGTTGCCTTGTCAGGGCCGAAGGTCGACTGACCGAGGCCTGCCTTCTGGCCGCCAGCGATGGGCTGCACCTGTCTTCGGAAATTGCGGGAGGCCAGGATGTCTGACCATGTCCTTGTGGTTGGCGCAGGTCTTGCCGGTCTGTCGGCCGCCGTTGAACTCGCCCGCGCAGGCCTCCCGGTTCTTGTGGTCGATCAGGCGCAGGCCGCGGGTGGCGCGATACATCGGCAACCGCTACCGGGGGGGCGCAGCCTGGCCACCGCGGCGCAGGAACAGCGTTGGTCGGACCTGATGGCGCAGGTTGCAGCTCAGGGAAGCCGCATAACGCTTGCCCTTGCGACCCGGTTTGGAGGTGTCGATCATAAGGGCACCGCCCTGCTGACCGGCGGGATGAACCGGCTCTTGCGGCCCCGCGCCGTGGTTCTGGCGCTTGGCGCGCGTGAAACCGTGCGGCCAAGGCCGGGCTGGACACTCCCCGGCGTCGAAACCGCAGGCAGCTTGCAGATCCGCCTGAAGACCTTGGGCGAGGCACCGCAGGGTCGCGTGCTGCTTGCAGGCTCTGGCCCGCTTCTGTTGGCGGTCGGGGCGCAGTTGACAAAGCTTGGCAGTCCACCGGTCGCGATCCTTGAGGCAGGCAGACCCTTTGCACGGCCTCTGATGGCCCTCGGTTTGCCGCGGGATTACTGGATCGAGGCAGCAGGCTACCTTTCGCGCCTGATGCTGGCGCGTGTTCCGATCCTTACAGGCACCCGGTTGACTGCAATTCGCGCCGAAAATGGCGCCCTCATGGCCGAGGCATCCAACGGCCGGCGCTTCGTGGCAGATCATGTTGCGCTGCACGATGGCATCCGGCCCAATGATCTTGGGTTGCCCACCTGTGACGCCCTGCCTGTGGTGCAGCTTGGGGATTGTCGAGAGGCCTTGGGCGCCCGTGCTGCGATGGTCGATGGGCAGACGGGCGGCGCGGCACTGGCGGCGCGCCTGCTTGGCCAGAAGGCGCCTTCGCCTGATCCGGAACTTGCCCGGCAAAGAAGGGCACAGGCCAGACTGGCAGACCTTTACGCCCACGACGTTAGCGCAGATCTGAACGATCTGCCCGGGGATACTGTCATCTGTCGCTGCGAGGCGCGCACGCTGAACGATCTGCGGGATCTTGGCCCTGCGCCCACCGCGCGGCAACTGCGGCTGGACGGGCGTTTTGCCATGGGCCCCTGCCAAGGCCGCTTTTGCGGCGATTGGATCGCACGCCTGACATCTGCGCAAGCAATCAAACCCGGGATCGGTGCGCCGCGTTGGCCAGCCCGTCCCATTGCCGTGGCTGATCTTCTGGCGGCCACAGACGAGACTGAAGGAGAAAACCCATGACCCTTGCCGCGCCACTGCGCACCGTCCACGCCACGCGCTTTGCGATCCACAATCCATTTTCCGGCGCTGTGGTGGGCGAATTGCCCGAAACTTCCGAGGCAGAAATCCGGGCCTGCGTGATGCGTGCCAAGGTTGCCGCGGCGGCCTTCCGCAGCTCGACACCCTATCAGCGCCGCGACCTGTTGAATCGTCTGGCGGATCTGATGGCGCGTGATGCCGAAATACTGGCGCAGACGATTTGCGCCGAGATGGGCAAGACCATCACCGAAGCAAGGAACGAAGTGCGCCGCGCGCAAAATACATTGCGCCTTTCGGGCGATGCCGCCACCTTTCTGGACGGCGAAGTGATGCATTGCGCGATTGTCGCGGGTGGGGTCGATCGCCAAGCGGTAGTCAGCCTTGCGCCAACTGGGGTGGTCGCGGCGATCACGCCTTTCAATTACCCGGTCAACCTTTTGTGCCACAAGCTCGGCCCCGCGATCGGGGCAGGAAATGCGTTGGTGATCAAGCCTTCTCCCAAGGCGCCTCTTGCGGCCGATCATCTGGTCCGACTGACCGCCGAGGCGGGTTTTCCCGACCATCTTGTGCAGATCGTCCATGGTGGCGCAGAGGCAGCCCTTGCCCTCGCACGCGCCCCGATTGACCTTCTGTCCTTTACCGGTGGGCCGCAGGCAGGGCTTGCCCTGAAACGCGAAAGCGGACTTGTGCGTTGCCTGATGGAACTGGGCGGCAATGACCCCTTGTTCGTCCTGCCCGATGCCGATCTGGCCGCCGCAGCAGCCACGGCGATTGGCCACCGCTATGAAATTGCCGGCCAAAGCTGCGCCGCAGTCAAAAAGCTTTATGTCCACAAGGACATTGCCGACGCCTTTACCGAGGTTCTTCTGGCCGGGGTTACGGCACACCGTTTCGGCGACCCGGCAAATCCCGACACGCAGATGGGCCCCGTCATCGACGCCGCTGCCGCTGACGAGATCATGCTGCGGCTGACGGATGCCCGGACCAAGGGGGCAAGGGTGCTGATGGGGGGCACGCGCGACGGAAATCTGGTCGCTCCGACCGTGGTTGCCGATGTGCTGCCCGAGATGAAACTGGTTGCTGAAGAGACATTCGGGCCAGTCCTGGCGCTGCGGCCCTTTGCCGATCTGGATGCCGCCATGGCCGAGGTCAACAGCTCTGACTACGGGCTTCAGGCTGGCGTCTTCAGCAACGACCATGCCGCCATCCGCAAGTTGGCCCGTGGGCTTCAGGTTGGCGGGATCATGGTGAACGAAGGCCCTGATTTCCGGGCTGAACATGTGCCCTTTGGCGGCATCAAACGGTCTGGCCTGGGGCGCGAGGGGGTTCGGATCGCCATGCGGGAAATGTCGGAACCGCGCGTGGTGATCGACTGATGCGGGTCGCGGTGCTTGGGGCCGGCGGCAAGGTCGGACGTGAGGTCTTGGCACAGATCAGGATTGCGGATGATCTGACACTGGCCGAGGGTATTTCGGGCAAAGATGGCTCGGCATTGGCGGCCGCGCGGCTTGATGCCGATGTGCTGATCGACTTTTCAGCACCGCAAGCGGTCATGCAGCTGCTGGACCGTCTCGCCGGCAATCCGCTCCCGCTGGTGATCGGGACCACCGGCTTTTCCGCCGAACAAAGCGCACGTCTCAGGGCCGAGGGGACGTGTCGTCCGATCCTGATCGGGGCAAACTTCACACTCGGGTTCGAAGCCTTCCGTCGGGCCGGGCAGATGCTTGCATCTGCGCTGCCCGATGCGGCCCTGACCGTGGCCGAGACCTATAATGCGCAGAAAAAGCCCGACGCCTCTGGCACCACCAAGGCGTTGGTGGCCGATTTGTCCGGCACGGGCCGAGAGATCGCGACAGAAATCCACCGTCTGGGCGACACGCCCGGCATCAACGAGTTGCGCTTCGATCTTGGCGTGGCAGGGATCTCGCTCACCCTCTCGGTGGCCAGCCGTGCAGCATATGCCGCAGGCGCTTTGGCCGCTGCCCGCTGGCTCGTGGGGCAACCCAATGGCGCATATGCGCCCTCAGACATTTCCTGAAAGGATCTACAATGACCGATCTGACCCGTTTCAACGGTGTTTTCACCGCCCTTGTCACGCCCTTCACAGATGCGGGCACGATTGACTGGGATGCTTATGATCGCCTGATCGACCGCCAGCTTGAGGCTGGAATCGCGGGCCTTGTTCCCGTTGGCACCACCGGCGAGGCAGCCACCCTCGACGAAGACGAAGCGCTTTCCGTGATTGCCCATACGGTCAAACGCGCCGGGAATTCCGCCTATGTGCTTGCCGGCACCGGCAGCAACGTCACGAAAAAAACCGTCGCCGCGACGAAACGGGCGACCGATGCCGGGGCACATGGTGTGCTCTTGATTACCCCCTACTACAACAAGCCAACACAGGAAGGCCTCGTTGCCCATTTTTCGGCCGTGGCAGAAGCCACGCCCCTTGATGTCATGCTTTATTCGGTGCCCGGCCGAACGGGGGTTGCGATAGCCCCGGAAACTGCCGCCACGCTTGCGCGTGCGCATCGCAACATCGTTGCAATCAAGGAAGCCGGCGGCGATCCTGCCCGCGTGACCGCCCTGCGCGCGGCATGCGGATCGGATTTCGTCGTGCATTGTGGAGACGACGGCCTTGCCTTGCCCTTCTTTGCCCTGGGCGCCATCGGCCTGACCTCTGTTCTGTCAAACTACATGCCGTCCGAGGTTGTCGCACTTTACCGCGCCTGGGCCGAAGGGCGGCGGGAAGATGCCCTCGCGCTGCATGAGCGTCTGGCGCCTTTGGCCAGTGCCATGTTCGTGGAAAGCAGCCCCAGCCCCGTCAAACGCGCGCTCGCCCTGGAAGGGGTGATGTCTGACCGTGTGCGCCTGCCGCTCGTGCCCCTTTCGCCGGCAGGGGAAGCGCATCTGCGCAGGGCGATTTCGCAGGCCAATCTTCTGCCTGCGCGGCCCGCTGCATAAGCCCGCCTGCCGGGCAAGGAAGGTTACCCGCCTTTTGCCATTTTATCCCCAGTCCAGCACCACCTTGCCGGAAAGCCCTGACCGCATGGCGGCGAAGCCTTCTTCGAAGGCTTCGACCTTCAGGCGGTGGGTGATGACGCCGCGCACATCAAGGCCGTTCTCGATCATCGCGATCATCTTGTACCAGGTTTCGAATATCTCGCGCCCGTAGACGCCCTTGATGGTGATGGCCTTGAAGACGATCCGGCTCCAGTCCACCGGGCTTTTGCCGGGGGGGATGCCCAGCATGGCGATGCGCCCGCCCATCACCAGATGATCAACCATCTGGTCAAGTGCGGCTTGCGATCCGCTCATCTCCATTCCCACGTCAAAGCCTTGCGTCATCTTCAGCGCGGGAAAGACGCTGCGCAGATCGGTTTCGGCCACGTTCACCGGCACCACATCGGCCACCCGCCCGGCGAGCTCCAGCCGCGCCGGGTTCACATCGGTGATCACCACATGACGCGCACCCACATGCCGGGCCACGGCGGCGGCCATGATGCCGATGGGGCCTGCCCCGGTGATCAGCACATCTTCGCCCACCAGATCAAAGCTCAGCGCCGTGTGAACTGCATTGCCCAAGGGATCAAGGATCGCCCCGATCTCGTCATCCACGGCATCGGGCAAGGGCACCACGTTGAAGGCGGGCAGGCGCAGGTATTCGGCAAAGGCGCCGGGTTCGTTCACGCCGATACCGCGCGTGGCCGGATCAAGGTGAAACTTGCCGGCCCGGCTTTGGCGGCTGGTCTTGCCGATCAGATGCCCCTCTCCCGAGACGCGCTGCCCAACGGCCAGATCATGCACGTCGCGGCCCAGTTCCACGATGTCGCCGGCGAATTCATGGCCCGTGACCAGCCCCACCGGCACCGTCTTGCGTGCCCAGTCATCCCAGTTCCAGATATGCACATCCGTCCCGCAGATGCCGGTCTTGCGGATGCGGATCAGCACATCCTCGGGGCCGATTTCGGGCACGGGGCGGTCTTCCATCCACAGGCCCGGTTCGTCTTTTGCCTTCACAAGCGCCTTCATCGGGTTACTCCCACAGATCGGTCGACAGACTGTCAGACCGCGGTTGCAGAAAGGCGCCGCATGGGGCGCGAGGGGGGATCATGCGATCACCCCCAGCTTGCGCCCCGAGGCCGCGAATGCCGCCAGCGCGAAATCCAGATCGTCCCGCGTCAGCCGGGCATTCATCTGCGTGCGGATGCGGGCCTGCCCTTTGGGCACCACCGGAAAGAAGAAGCCCGCCACATGCACGCCCCGGTCCGCCAGATCGGCGGCCATGGCCTGTGCCAGCTTCGCCTCTTCCAGCATCACCGGGACGATGGGATGCGACCCGGGCAGCAGCCGGAAGCCCATCGCTTCCAACCCGGCGCGCCAATAGCGTGCGTTGTCGAACAGCGCCGCACGCAGATCATCCGCCGCTTCCACGATATCCAGCGCCGCCAGCCCCGCCCCCACCACCGCCGGCGGCAGCGCATTGGAAAACAGATAGGGCCGCGCCCGTTGCCGCAGCACGTCAATCACCGCCTGCGGCCCGGCGATATATCCCCCCAGCGCCCCGCCAAGGGCCTTGCCCAACGTGCCGGTCAGGATATCCGCCGTCACCCCGAAATGCGCCGGCGTGCCGCGCCCCTGCGGGCCCATAAAGCCCGTGGAGTGGCAATCATCCACCATCAGCATCGCACCATAAACATCTGCCAGCGCGCGGATTTCCGGCAGTTTTGCCAGATAGCCATCCATCGAAAAGACGCCATCCGTAGCAATCAGGATGAAGCGCGCGCCATCCGCCCGTGCGGTCTGAAGCTGTGCCTCCAGATCGGCCATGTCTGCATTGGCATAGCGATAGCGCCGCGCCTTGCACAGGCGGATGCCGTCGATGATGCTGGCGTGGTTCAGACTGTCGGAAATCACCGCATCTTCCGGTCCAAGCAGCGGTTCGAACAACCCGCCATTAGCATCGAAACAGGCCGCGAACAGGATCGAGTCGTCTGTGCCCAGAAACTGCGCCAGCCGCAATTCCAGCCTGCGATGCTGATCGGCGGTGCCGCAGATGAAACGCACGCTGGCCATACCATAACCGCCCGCGTCCATCGCATCCTTGGCGGCCTGCACCAGACGCGGATCATCGGCCAGCCCCAGATAATTATTGGCGCACAGGTTCAGAACCTGCTTCCCTTGCATCTGCACATGCGCACCCTGTGCCCCGTGGATCAGCCGCTCGCGCTTGGTCAGCCCTTCGGCCTCGATCCCGGCCAGAACGCCGCCAAGATGGTTCAGAAAAGCCGTGCGATCCGTCATGGCAGATAGTCCTCCGTGATATTGGAAAAGCTACACCCCGAATGCAGAATCGTCAAGATGACGGATTTTAATCCGTCATATCGGAAATCACCTGGCCCGATCAGCTTCCCTGCACGATCAGGATGGCCCGGGCCGGCCCCCCTTCGGCACTGATCGCATGGGAAAGGTCGGCCGCATAGCGCGCCACATCTCCGGCGGTCAGCTTTTCCTCGGCCTCGCCCGAC
>JALQTL010000025.1 GCA_023260935.1 Paracoccaceae bacterium | reverse complement strand
GGGCTGAACGAGGGTCTGGCGATCAAGTCCACGCAAGCCGTGACGGTGGTGGTTGCGATGATCGCCGTGGCGCTTCTGTTCTGGTTCCTGCAAAGGACGCGGACCGGAAAATCGATGCGGGCCTTTTCCGACAATGAGGATCTGGCGCTGTTGTCGGGTATCAACCCCGACCGGGTGGTGGCGGTGACATGGATCATCGCCGCGGCACTGGCGACGACGGCGGGCACGCTTTACGGGCTGGACAAGAGCTTCAAGGCCTTCACCTATTTCCAGCTTCTGCTGCCGATCTTTGCCGCCGCCATCGTGGGCGGGCTTGGCAACCCGCTGGGGGCGATTGCGGGGGGCTTCGTCATCGCGTTTTCCGAAGTGACGGTGACCTATGCGTGGAAGAAGGTGGTGGGCTATCTGGTGCCGGCGGACATGGCGCCCGAGGGGCTGCTGCAACTGATGTCGACCGACTACAAGTTCGCGGTCAGCTTCGCGATCCTGATCATCGTGCTGCTGTTCATGCCGACGGGTCTGTTCAAGGGGAAATCGGTATGAGCGGGGGTCGGATGACATCAGAAGCGGCGGCGCGCAGCCCGGGGCAGATTGCGCTGATGTTTGGCGGGGTGGCGGTGCTGTTCCTGCTGACCGGCATGTTCCAGAGCTGGAACCTTGCGCTGGCGATCATGAACATGGCGCTGATCTCGTCGATCATGGCGCTGGGGGTCAACATGCAATGGGGCTATGCCGGGCTGTTCTCGGTGGGCACCATGGGCTTTGTCGCCCTTGGCGGGCTTGCCGTGGTGCTGGTTTCGGCCGCCCCGGTGCCGGGGGCCTGGGCGCTGGGGGGCACCGGCATCGTGGTCGGGCTGATCCTGGGGGCGCTGTCGATTGCGGCCGCGATCCTGGCCTATACGCGGCTGCCCAAGGGCCGGGTGCGCACGCTTGGCACCACGGCCGTGCTGCTGGGGGGGTTCTTCCTGTTCCGCGCCGTCTTTGACCCGGCTGTCGCGGCGGTCGAGGCGAACAACCCGGCCACGGCCGGCAATCTTGGCGGGCTGGGGCTGCCGGTGCTGCTGGCATGGCCGGCGGGAGGGCTGCTGGCGGCGGCCGTGGCATGGGCCATCGGCAAGACCGCGCTTGGCCTGCGGTCGGATTATCTGGCCATTGCCACGCTGGGCATTGCCGAGATCATCATCGCCGTCATGAAGAACGAAGATTGGCTGGCGCGGGGCGTGAAGAACGTGATCCAGTTGCCACGCCCGCTGGTCGTGCCCTATGAGGTGGATCTGCAGCAGAACGCGGCCTTTCTGGAATGGGCGGCGAACTGGGGGTTTGACCCGGCGACCGCCTCTTCGATCATCGTCAAGCTGCTCTATGCCGCCCTGTTCCTGACCGTATTGCTGATCGTGATCTGGCTTTCGGAAACGGCGCTGAAAAGCCCCTGGGGCAGGATGATGCGGGCGATCCGCGACAATGAGGTTTCGGCCGAGGCTATGGGCAAGGACGTGACCCGCCGCCATCTTCAGATCTTCATCCTTGGTTCCGCCGTGATCGGCATTGCCGGGGCGATGATGACGACGCTGGACAGCCAGCTGACCCCGGGCACCTATAACCCGCTGCGCTTTACCTTTCTGGTCTGGGTGATGGTCATCGTGGGCGGGTCGGGCAACAACTGGGGCTCGGTGCTGGGCGGGTTCCTGATCTGGTGGCTGTGGGTGATGGTGGAACCGATCGGGCTGTGGCTGATGAACATGCTTACCGCCCCGATGGCCGATGGCTGGCTGAAGCAACATCTGCTGGAAAGTGCGGCGCATATGCGGCTTCTGACCATGGGGCTGGTGCTGCTTTTGGTGCTGCGCTTCAGCCCGCGGGGGCTGATGCCCGAACGCTAGGGGCAAGGCGGGGCTGATTGACAGTGGGGGGGGCGGTTGCCCCCCCTTTTCCTTCCCTGCCGGAATGCCCTGCGCGTGATCTTTCCGCGACATTATCTGTCGCGAAGTGACATGCCTTTTTGCCGATCGGGCGCGAGTGTGGCCGCATCTGCAAAGGAGTATCGGCATGAAATCCCATGCGCGCGTGGTTGTCATCGGTGGCGGCGTCGTCGGCTGTTCGGTTCTTTATCACCTGACAAAGCTGGGCTGGTCGGATGTGATGCTGATCGAACGGTCAGAGCTGACATCAGGGTCCACCTGGCATGCGGCGGGCGGCTTTCACACCCTGAACGGCGATACCAACATGGCCGCGCTTCAGGGCTATACCATCCGGCTTTACAAGGAGCTGGAGGCGATAACCGGCATGTCCTGCGGGCTGCACCATGTGGGCGGCATCACACTGGCCGATAACGCGGCCCGGTTCGAGCAGTTGAAGGCCGAACGCGCCAAGCACCGCTACATGGGGCTGGATACGGAAATCCTGGGGCCGGAAGAGATTGCCAAGCTGACCGACGGGATGGTCAATCTGGAAGGCATCATCGGCGCGCTTTACGACCCGCTGGATGGCCACCTTGACCCGTCGGGCACGACCCATGCCTATGCCAAGGCCGCAAGGATGGGTGGCGCCGAGATCGTGCTGCACAATCGCGTGCTGGAGACGAACCCGACGAAGGACGGCTGGGAAGTCGTCACCGAAAAGGGCACCGTCACCTGCGAACATCTGGTCAATGCCGGCGGCCTCTGGGCGCGGGAAATCGGGGCAATGGCAGGGGTCTACCTGCCTTTGTTGCCCATGGCGCACCAATACCTTGTGACCGACGACATCCCCGAGATCATGGAGATCCTGAAATCGGGCCGCGAGTTCCCGCATGTGATGGACCCCGGCGGCGAAAGCTATCTGCGCCAGGAAGGCCGGGGGCTTTGCATCGGCTTCTACGAAAAGCCCTGCGAGCCATGGTCGGTGGATGGCACGCCCTGGGATTTCGGGCATGAGCTTCTGAACGAACAGTTCGACAAGATCGAAGACAGCGTCAATTTCGCCTATCGTCGCTTCCCGGTGCTGGAACGGTCGGGCGTGAAGCGGGTGATCCACGGGCCCTTCACCTTTGCCCCCGACGGCAACCCGCTGATCGGCCCGGTGCCGGGCCTGCGCAATTACTGGAGCGCCTGCGCGGTCATGGCGGGCTTCAGCCAAGGCGGCGGCATGGGACTGGCCCTTGCCCAATGGATGATCGAAGGCGAGGTGGAACGCGATCCGCGCGGCTTTGACGTGGCGCGCTTCGGTAACTGGACAAGCCCGGGCTATACCGTGCCGAAGGTGATCGAAAACTATCAGATGCGCTTCAGCGTTTCCTATCCGAACGAGGAACGCCCCGCCGCCCGCCCCTTCCGAACCACACCGATGTATCAGGTGTTCGATGGGATGAACGCCGTCTGGGGCCAGCAATACGGGCTTGAGGTGGTGAACTACCACGCCCTGCCGGGCGAGCCGCGCTATGAGGAACCCAGCTTCAAACGCTCCAACGCTTGGGAGGCAACCCGGCAAGAGGTCTGTGCCCTGCGCGAAGGCGTCGGCATCAACGAATTGCAGAACTTCGGCAAATACCGCGTCACCGGGCCGACTGCGCGGGCCTGGCTGGACCGGATCATGGCCGGGCTGAAGGGTTGGGAAATCGAGTTTGACCGGGTGAAGCGGGAGTTGGCATTCGCTGAAAGAAGCCTCAAAAAGCAACGTGACCGAAACCTGATTGACCGTGACGAATTTGTTGACGGTATGGCAGATATTG
>JALQTL010000213.1 GCA_023260935.1 Paracoccaceae bacterium | reverse complement strand
GCGTAGCGCAGCTTGGTAGCGCACCTGCATGGGGTGCAGGGGGTCGGAGGTTCGAATCCTCTCGCTCCGACCAAAATTTTCCCGATCGTTTGAATGGCTTTTGAACGGCGCAACTGACCCTTTGGCTCAGTTGCATTCCTTTGTCTCGTCGAAGGCCTGCGCCTTCTCCTCGGGGTCGCCTCCGGCGGGAGTATTTTGGAAAGGTGCAAGCCGCATTCTTCCCTTCCTTTCTTTGGCTTGCACCTTTTGAAAATACTCCGGGGGAAACGCGCGCCAGCGCGTTGGGGGCAGCGCCCCCTTCCGTCTTGCGGCGAGGATCGGACTGGCGGGTATCGTAAGGGGCTAGTGGATACCCCAGCCAAAAGATCCCCGTCGCTGCCATTGCGGATGACTGGCCTCCCGGCATCCGCGCGGGGGCTTGTATCGTCTGGCCCGGATGGGCTTTTGGTGTCAGGGTGATGTCAGACGCGACCGCTGCGCGAGTCGAACCTGCTTTCCTGCCGGCGGATCGTTTCGCGCCAGAGTGTATAGAGTCCAGCGCCGCAGATCAGTGCAATCCCTGCCCATGCCGTCAGGTCGGGCCATGTGCCGAAGATCATCACGCCCCAGAAGATTGCCATTGGCATGCCGGCATATTCGAAGGGGGCGATCAGGCCAGCTTCACACAGGCGATAGGCCTGGCTGACCATCAGCCCGCCGATGGCGACGGCCACGCCCGTGGCCAGAAAGGCCGGCCAGTCCTGAACCGGGGGAAAGACCCATGGGCGTAACAGAAAGGCCAGCGACGGGTCGGAAGAGCCGGAAAACTTGCCGTCTCCGGCCACCAGGCCCATGCTTGTGCTGACGATGACAAAGCCGATCTGGACATAGAAGGACAGGGTGATCGCGCTTTCGGTGTTGCGCATGCGGCGGGTCATCATGTGGCTGGAGGCATAGCAGAAGGCCGAGATCAGGACGAGGATCGCGGCGGGCTGGATGACCCCGGCACCGGGGCGCAGCATCACCACAACGCCGACCATCCCAACCGTTACCGCCACCCAGCGGCGTGGGCCGACCCTTTCACCCAGCAGGACGACAGACAGCAGCGTGACGATCAGTGGCGAGACATAGGCCACCGCCACCGCATCGGCCAGGGGCAGGGCGGCAAGTCCCAGAAAATAGGTGACGTTCGACACCATGACGATCGAGACTCGGATCAGGTGATCCAGCGGGCGCCGGGTGGTGAACAGCCGGAAGCTTTGTCCCGAGAGGCGGATCAGCGTCGCCAGAAAAATCAGGCCGATCACGGCCCGGATCAGGATCACCTGGTGCAGCGGATAGGCGCCGGACAGGAATTTGATCGCCACGTCGTTGATGGACAGGGTGACCGATCCGCCAAGGGCAAGCAGAATGCCGGTCAGGGTGGGGTTCACGGGGGGCAGGGGCTGGGCCGTCATGGGGCCAGTCAAACCGGGTTGCTGCCGCAACTCTGTTCGGAAAGCGACCTTCGTGGGGCGGGTTCAGCCCTTGGCGCGGCGAAGGGTGCGGTCAAGCACATCCAGAAAACGCGACCTGTCGGTTTTCGAAAAGGGCCTGCCGCCGCCTTGGCGGAAGGGATCGGCGCTGCGAAGATCGGCCATCAGGTCGCGCGTGGCAAGTGCCATGCCGATGTTGGCGCGGGTCAATTCCTCGCCGTTGTGCTTGACCACCAGCGCCCCGGCTTCCACGCATTTCGCGGCAAGCGGGATGTCGCCGGTCACAACCACATCGCCGGGCCCGCATTCGGCGGCGATCCACTTGTCGGCCTCGTCCGGGCCGTCGGGTACGAAGACTGACTGCACCAGCGGGTTCGCTGATGGCCGGATTCCGCCGTTCGAGACGACCAGCATCTGCACGGCGTGGCGACTGGCCACCCGTTCGGCTTCGGATTTGACCGGGCAGGCATCGGCATCGATGAAAAGGCGGGTCATGGGTGCGGGATCCGTTCCGGCGGTTGCGGGCCAGGGCTGCTGCAGGGCGCCGTCCTGCCCTCCCCGCAGCATAACGCAGGCTGCGGCGAAGGCCATCCTTCATCGCGCTTCCCTGACCCCAGCTTTTCCAGATCTGGCCGCGAAGGCCGCCAGACGACCGACCTGGCCGCCGCCGGCCTCCCGGTCGAGGCCCATCACCTGTCAGTCCTGCGCCATATCCCCGAAGGCACGTTGTGATGGCGGGTCCGGGGCAGGGCGGTGCGCATTTGCAGGCCGGCGGAATTGGTTGTGGCGTGGGTTCTGCTTCTGGCACTGGCGGGGCAAACGGGGGCTTGGGCCTTGGCCTTCTGATCGCATCCTGTTTCCTGTTGGTGGTGAATAACCGAAGCGGGCGGTCAGGCAGTCTGCATGCGTCCGCGCAAGTCAGCACAGGACCGAAAGGCCGAAATCGTCAATGTGCTTCTGGTGCTTGCCGACAGGATCGGGCCCGACCGACTGACCACGAAAGACATCGCGGCCGAGGTGAAGATCACCCAGGCGGCGATTTTCCGCCATTTTCCCACCAAGGCTGACATCCGGGTCATGGTGGCGGATGTGGTCATCGCGCGCATGTCGGAAAGCTGGGATGCCACCTTGGCACAAAAGCCAGAGCCGGATGCGCAACGTCGCGCCCTTGTGCTGGCACAGTTTGCGCAGATCGAGGCTTGCCCGGCGCTGCCATCCATCCTGTTCTCACGCGAACTGGAGGTGGAAAACCCCCAGTTGCGCGAAAGGTTTGCGGCGATCCTGATGATATTTCAGGGCCATCTTGCCATGGCGCTGACGCGGGATCAGGGAAAGCTGCGGGCCGACCTTTCCCCAGATGATACTGCGGTGTTTGTCACAGCGCTGGTGCAGGGCGTTGCCATTCGCTGGATCCTGGGTGCACGGGTGGGGGCTTGTCACGCGGGCTCAACTATTCGGCATTTGCCGGGCCATGGGGCGGGAAGCGGGATGCAACTCGCTTCGGCAATCGCTATATTCACGCCATGAACCGTCGCACCGCCCTGCTGGCCCCGCTTGCCCTTATGGTCCTTGGCACCCCCGCCCTGGCCGAAAAGATTTCGCTTGCCGATCTGTCGGCCTATCTGAACGGCCTGTCGACGGTTGAGGCGGACTTCACCCAAGTGAATGCCGATGGCAGCATTGCCACGGGCCGGGTCTTCATCCGGCGTCCGGGGCGGGTGCGATTCGAATACGCGCCGCCCGACAAGAGCCTAGTGATGGCGGGTGCGCAGCAGGTGGCGATTTTCGATTCCAAATCGAACCAGCCGCCAGAGCAATACCCGCTTCGGCGAACCCCGCTGAACCTGATCCTTGCCGACAACATCAATCTGGCCCGCGCCAAGATGGTTGTCGGGCACAAGCAGGTGGACAACACCACCCGGGTGGTGGCGCAAGACCCGGAAAACCCGTCTTACGGGACCATCGAACTGGTCTTTACCGCCAATCCGGTGGAACTGCGCCAGTGGGTCATCACCGATGATGTCGGCAACCAGACCACGGTTATTCTGGGCGAGATGAAGAAGGGCGGCACTTTCCCGACCTCTTACTTCAATATTGATGCCGAAATCGAAAAGCGCGGTCTTTAACGCCGGCACCGGGCAAGTTGCTGGGCATACATCTCTGATCTTTGCTGCACCCGGGCCGAGATTTCGACAAGCCAAGGCTTTGCCTGATAGCTTTGGCGGGCAAAGCCGCTGCGGCCTTCGTGATAGGCCAGATACTGGCTTTGCGCATCGGTCTTCGAGATGCCCAGACGCTGGGTAGAATTGTGCATGTACCAGCCCATGAAATCGGTGGCGTCACTGATCCGGTCGCGCCGGGCCCCGCCACGGCGTTCCTCTCGCTGGTATTCTTCCCAGGTGCCATCCAGCGCCTGCGAATAGCCATAGGCCGAAGATTGGCGCCCCATCGGAATGATGCCAAGGGCAAAACGGTGCGGGGTGCGGGCATTGCCGATGAACTTCGATTCCTGATGAATCGTCGCCATCTGGACATGCACCGGAATGCCCCACTTGCGTTCGGTCGCGCGCATGGCGTTGAAATACTGCGGCCGCTCGCGCACGATGGCACAGGCGTTATCCAGATCGCGGGGCGCCGAAAAATTCCCTCCCCCGCAGGACGCAAGGACCAGAAACACGATCGACGCGCGGAGTAGTCTGCTCATCTGCCTCTCGCACATATTTTTCTTTTCTCGCAGAATACGCGAAAACGGCGGCAGGGGAAATGGGCCCTTGTGCCGCGTCAGATCAGAAATGCGAGAGTGAGCGGAAGGCTGGCGACCGACAGAAGCGTGGAGGCGATGACAAGTCCGGCAACCGCATCGGCATCGGCCCCGTATTTTTCCGCAAGCATATAGGAGGTGACCGCAACCGGGGTGGTGATCTGCAAGACCAGCACCGCAAAGGCGACCGGTTCCAGCCGTAGCCAAAGCCCGACCGTCACGGCCACGGCCGCGCAGATGCCGGCCCGCAGAACCGAAAGAAAAAGTGCCTTGCCCAGATGCCCGGCACTTAGCCGCGCCACCGCCACGCCAAGGGTGATCAGCATCACGGGAATGGCGATCTGCCCCAGAAGCGACAGTGAATTTGTCAGCCAGTCGGGCGTGTGCCATCCTTGCCAGAGGAACAATGCGCCCAGCAGGGTGGCCCATGTCACCGGCTCTTTCAGCGCGCGCAGGGGGGTGCCGCCGCCGGAAACCAGCCAGACCCCGGCGGTAAAGGAGAAGATTGCCATCACCGCAAAGACCACCACCGCATAGGCGAACCCCGCCTCGCCAAAGGCAAACAGCGCCAGCGGCAGCCCGACATTGCCGGTGTTGCCAAAGATCATCGGTGCCAGAAAGGTGCGCTGGGGCAGGCGGCCCAGCCGTAGCAGCAGCCAGAATACAGCCGCCAGCACCAGATAGGCGGCAATCGCCGCCAGTGTCAGCGCAGTCAGCGCGGCGGGGTCGATCGTGGTTTTCATCAGCGCGGTGAAGATCAGCGCGGGCACGGAAAGCGTCATCGACAGCCGAGTGATGAATTCCATCCGGTATTCGTGACCGGTCCTGACCCAAAGGAATCCGATCGCGCCAAGCAGGCCGACAGGGGCCACGATCTCCAGCACTGTAAGGAGTAAGCCCACAGATTGTTTCCCTATTCTTGCGCCCCTGTTGTGGACAAGTGGGCATGAACGGGATTACTAACCATCATCGGGGGACGCAATGCGATGTTGAAATCGACACCGAAATACCACCTGGGTCAAGTGGTCCGCCACCGGAAGCATCCCTTCCGGGGCGTTGTCTTTGATGTTGATGCAATGTTTTCGAATACCGACGAATGGTACGAAAACATCCCTGAGGACAGTCGACCCAGCAAGAACCAGCCGTTCTATCACCTGCTGGCGGAAAACGATCAAAGCTATTACGTCGCCTATGTCTCGGAACAGAACCTTGTGGCCGATGAAACGGGCGAACCAGTGGGCCACCCTGACCTGCACGATCTGTTCGGCGATTTTCAGGATGGCCGTTACCCGCTGCAATTTCAGTTGAACTGATCCGGTTGACTTTGTGGTAACCAGCGGCGGCTAGGCTTTCCCGTAAAGGGAGTCCGCCATGAACGTTGATTGCACCATAACCCCCGAAATCCTGATCGCCCATGTGCGCGAAGACCGGATCGATGCTGCCTGCGCGATCGAGTTCAAGGAACGCATGCGCGATGTCATGGAAGGCCATGACCAGCGGATCGTGCTGGATCTGGCACAGGTTGGTTTCATCGACAGTTCGGGTCTGGGCGCCATTGTCGCGCTGCGCAAGATGCTGGGCCCCGACCGGGTTCTGGAACTTGCCGCGCTGTCGGTATCGGTGGCCAAGGTCTTTCGGTTGACGCGGATGGATGGCGTCTTTCCGATCCATGTCGATGTGCCGGGGCAGGCGATCCATGCGCGATGATGTGGCCATGTCGGATTTTCGGCTGACCATCCCCGCAACCTTGCCTGATGTGCGTCTGGCCCTCGCCCGGGTGGATGCGGCGATGCTGGACCTGCATTGTTGTGCCGAGACGATGGATGCCGCCCGCACCACTCTTGCCGAGGTTTTGAACAACATCATCGAACATGCCTATGCCGGGCAGCTGGGGATGATCGACATCAGCCTTAGCGCGGCGGGCGAAGCCCTTGCCTTTACCGTGTCAGACAGGGGGGCCCCGATGCCGGGCGGAGTTTTGCCGCGGGGCGATCTGCCGCCCGAAACCGGGGTTGAGGATTTGCCCGAAGGCGGCTTCGGCTGGCACTTGATTCGCCTTTTGACGGATGATCTGCTGTATCTGCGCATCGGGGGGGAAAACCGTTTGTCGTTTCTGGTTCGGCAGAAACAGTCCGGCCATATCTGACCCAGTGTTTCCCGGAATCGGAAACTGACGCGAAACCGCCAATTTTTCCCCCTAAATCTGCCGCGACAGATATCGATACAAGAAGGGTAGCTGCATAAAGCTTCCCTCGGTGCTGCGGATAAAAGCCCCCACCCAGTTCGTGGCACCGAGGTTCTTCTTCCCCCCATTGGCAACCGGCCCCGCACGCCCTAGCGTCTGCCCAAAGCAGAGGAGGATGCGATGCGCGATTTTCACCAGCCGGGGCGTTCGGCCGTCATGGCCGAGAACGGGGTTTGCGCAACGTCGCACCCGCTTGCCGCGCAGGTGGCGATCGAAACCCTGAAGGCGGGTGGAAATGCGGCAGATGCCGCCCTTGCTGGTGCCGTGCTGCTGGGCTTTTGCGAACCGCAGATGACGGGCCTTGGCGGCGATTGCTTTGTTCTGCTGAAACCCGCGGGCGAAGACCGGGTGCTTGCACTGAACGGATCGGGGCGTGCGCCGATGGGCCTGTCGGCCGCCCGGATGCGCGACCAGGGCCTGACGGCAGTGCCGCTGCGGGGGGTGGAATCGGTTACGCTGCCCGGTGCCGTGGATGCCTTCTGCCGCCTGAATGCCGAATGGGGCAAGATTGGTCTGCCAGAAATCCTTGCCCCCGCCATCCATTACGCCGAAGCGGGTATCCCCGTGGCCCCGCGGGTGGCCTTTGACTGGGAAGAAGACGCGCCCGAATTGCAGGGCCACGCGCGCAAGGTCTTCCTGTTCGATGACAGGCCGCCGCGCCCGGGGCAGATTTTCCGCGCGCCCGGACAGGCCGAGGTGCTGCGCCGGATTGCCCGCGAAGGCCGGGCCGGGTTTTACGAAGGCGAGGTGGCCGAGGACATGATCGCCAGCCTTCGCGCTCTGGGTGGCACGCATACGCTGGACGATCTGGCCGCCACCGCCTGCGACTGGGCCGCACCGGTGCAGGGCCCTTATCGCGGGATTGATCTGCTGGAACATCCGCCAAACGGGCAGGGGGCGACGGCCATCCTGATGCTGAAGATCCTGCGCCGGTTCGATCTTCAGGCGATGGATCCTTTCGGCGCCGCCCGCGCGCATATCGAGGCCGAGGCGGCCAAGCTGGCCTATGATGCCCGCAATCGTTTCATCGCCGATCCCGCGTTGACGGCGCGGCTGGACCACATGCTTTCGGATGAAACCGCTGACAGGCTGGCAGGGCTGATCGATCCGGCCCGGGCCATGCCGGCGGCCGCCCCGCTGACCGAGGCAATCCACAAGGATACGATCTATATCACCGTGGTGGATCGCGACCGGATGGCTGTTTCGCTGATCTATTCGGTGTTCTGGGGGTTTGGCGCGGGGCTTGCGTCGAACCGCTTCGGCATTGCCTTTCAGAACCGCGGGGCTGGGTTCACGCTGGCCGAAGGGCATCCGAACGAAGCTGCCGGGGGCAAGCGCCCGATGCACACGATCATTCCGGGCATGGTGATGCGGGCGGGGCGTGTCGAGATGCCCTTTGGCGTGATGGGCGGGGGCTATCAGCCCTGCGGCCATGCGCGGCTGCTGTCGAACATGGTGGATTTCGGCATGGATGTGCAGCAGGCCATCGACGCTCCGCGCAGCTTTTCCGGGCCCGAGGGGATGCAGGTGGAACGCGGCTATTCCGATGCGGTCCGGGCCGAACTGGCGGCCATGGGGCACAAGGTTTCCATCCCCCATACACCGCTGGGGGGCGCGCAGGCCATTGTCATCGGGCAGGATGGTGTGCTTGTCGGGGGATCTGATCCGCGGAAGGATGGTATCGCCCTTGGCTACTGACATGACCCCCGATTATGACGCGCTGCGCCAGCAGGTGCTGTCGCTGACCCATGGTGAAACCGATACGGTGGCGCTGATGGCGACGCTGGCCTGTGAAATCCACCAACATCACCCGTTGTCGGACTGGACCGGGTTCTACCGCGTTGTCGCGCCCGAACTGCTGAAGATCGGCCCTTATCAGGGTGGCCATGGTTGTCTTGTCATTCCGTTCTCACGCGGGGTCTGCGGGGCTTGTGCGTGCACAGGGCAGGTTCAGAACGTGCCCGATGTCGATGCCTTTCCGGGCCATATCGCCTGCGCCTCGTCCACCCGGTCGGAACTGGTCTTGCCGGTGCGCAATGGCCGGGGCGATCTTTTGGGGGTGCTGGATTTGGACAGCGACACGCCGGCAGCCTTTACCCCGGCGGATGAAGCCTTCTTTGCCGACCTGCTGGCCGAGGTGTTTCGCGACGCTGTATGACGCGCCAGCCTTGAACTTCCCGGGCAAGCCGCAGATGGTGCCCGAAAGAAAGGGAACGACCAATGGCGAAGATCACGCTTCTGGATGGCGGAATGGGGCAGGAACTGGTGGCGCGCTCGGGCGATGACCCGACGCCGCTTTGGGCCACGCGGGTGATGATCGACCACCCCGGCATGGTGCGCGCCATCCATGCGGATTATTTCGACGCCGGCGCAACCGTTGCCACCACCAATACCTATGCCATCCACCATGATCGGCTGGAACGCTTTGGGCTGGACCATCTGTTCCACGCCCTGCACCTGCGCGCATTGGCCGAAGCGCATGAGGCGCGCGGCGCACATGGATCGGGGCGGATTGCGGGTTCCATGGGCCCGCTGATTGCCACCTACCGGCCCGAAGTCACCCTGCCGGTGGCCGAGGCTTCGCCAAAATACGCCGAGATTGCCCGAATTCTGGGCCCGCATGTTGATATGATCCTGTGCGAAACGCTGGCCAGCGTCGAGATGTGCGAAGGGGCGGTGAAAGGGGCTGCCGAAAGCGGCAAGCCGGTCTGGCTGTCGGTGACGGTGGATGACCATGATGGGTCGCGCCTGCGGTCGGGTGAACCGGTGACGGATCTGGCCCGCCTTGTGTCCGCCTATCCGGTGGCGGCGGTGTTGGCCAATTGTTCGGTGCCCGAGGCGATGGGGGATGCGCTGGCCGGGCTTGCCACGCTGGGCCTGCCCTTTGGCGCCTATGCCAACGGGTTCACCCACATCTCAGGCAATTTCCTGAAAGATGCGCCCACGGTGAAGGAACTGACCCACCGCCATGACCTGACGCCAGAGAAATACGCCGATTTCGCGCTGGATTGGGTGCAGCGGGGTGCCACGATCGTGGGCGGCTGCTGCGAGGTGGGGCCGGCCCATATCCGCCATCTGGCCGCGCGTCTGCGCGAAGCCGGCCACGAGATCGCATGACCGGCCGCGAGATCCCCGATTTCGTCTATGATCCACCGGATGTGCCGCTTTCGATCCTGTACGAAGACCGGCATCTGATCGTGGTGGACAAGCCCGCAGGGCTTTTGTCCGTGCCGGGGAAGCTGGAAGGGCGGCAGGATTGCCTGATGGCGCGGCTTCAGGCCGAACGCTGGGATGCTCTGCTGGTGCATCGGCTGGATTGCGATACCTCGGGCGTGATGGTCTTTGCCCGCACAAAGGCGGCCCAGGGGTTTCTTGGGCAGGAATTCGAGCAGCGCCGCGCGAAGAAAACCTATATCGCCCGGGTGGCTGGCCGGGTGGAGGGTGACAGCGGGCGGATCGATCTGCCGCTGGCTGCCGATTGGCCGAACCGCCCGCGCCAGATGGTCAGTCATGACCACGGCCGCCCGGCAGTGACGGATTGGCAGGTCATCGGCCGCGAGGAGGGCGAAACCCGGATGCGGCTTTCGCCCCTGACCGGGCGCAGCCATCAGTTGCGGGTTCACATGCTGGAACTGGGCCATCCGATACTGGGCGACCCGATCTATGCCACGGGGGCGGCGCGGGCCTATCCGCGCCTGATGCTGCATGCAGAAACCCTGTCTTTTCACCACCCTGAAACCGGGGCGTGGACCAGCTTCGCGGCGCCTGTTCCATTCTGATCAAATCCGCTTTCCCCCACCTGCCAGAATAGGCTAAGCAGTCAGCATGACATGGACGCTGCCGAATATCCTGACGGTAATGCGCCTGATCGCTGCCCCCGGTGTGGCGATCATGTTCCTCTATTTTCATCGTCCCTGGGCCGACTGGTTTGCCCTGACGCTGTTTGTGGTGGCGGCCGTGACCGACTGGTTTGACGGCTATCTGGCCCGGGCATGGCATCAGGAATCGAAATTCGGCGCAATGCTGGACCCGATTGCCGACAAGGCGATGGTGGTGATCGCACTGGTCATCATCACCGGCTATTCCGGCATGAATCCTTGGCTGATCCTGCCGGTCACGGTGATCCTGTTCCGCGAGGTTTTCGTTTCCGGCCTGCGAGAATTTCTGGGGGCGCGGGCCGGGCTTTTGAAGGTGACGAAGCTGGCCAAGTGGAAGACCACCGCGCAGATGGTGGCGATTGCCACCCTGTTTCTGGGCACCGGGCTGGAACATCTGGAAGGCATCGCGCGCCGGGGGCTTTCGGTGGATCAATATGCCGAGCTCGTGACGCAAGGGTTGGCCGACCCGATCAAATCCTGCGGCGCGCGGGGCTGTTCTTCCTATGCCACGATCCTCGGTCTGGCGCTGATCTGGGTGGCGGCCATTCTGACCCTGTTCACCGGCTGGGACTATTTCATCAAGTCCCTGCCCTACCTGAAGGACGAAAAGGCATGATCGATGTGCTCTATTTCGCCTGGGTGCGCGAAAGGATCGGCCTGCCGCGCGAAAGGATCGAAACCTCGGCTCCAACCGTGCGTGATCTGATCGCAGAACTGACGGCACGGGAAGAGCGCTACGAGTTGGCCTTTGCCGATCTGGAAAGCCTGCGCGTGGCGCTGGATCAAGAACTTTCGTCCTTTGATGCCCCGCTGGCCGGGGTGCGCGAAGTGGCCTTCTTCCCGCCCATGACGGGGGGCTGAGGGGATGCGGCTCGTGGTGCAGGCGGCACCCTTCGATCTGGGTGCCGAGGCGAATGATTTTGCCGCCGGGCTTCGGGGTGCCGGGGCGGTTGTCACCTTTACCGGTCTGGTGCGCGACAATGGTGGCGCCCTTTCGGCCATGGAGATCGAGCATTATCCGGGCATGACCGAACGCGCCATCGGGAAGATCATGGATCAGGCCCGGGATCGCTGGGCCTTGACCGATGCGCTGGTGATCCACCGCTTCGGCCGGTTGCTGGCCCGCGAGCCGATCATGATGGTGGCCACCGCCGCGGCACACCGGGCCGATGCCTTTGCAGCGGCCGAGTTCCTGATGGATTACCTGAAATCCCGCGCGCCGTTCTGGAAGAAAGAGATCGGGGCGGATGGCCCATCCTGGGTTGCCGCACGCGATGAAGATGAAGAGGCGCTGAAGCGCTGGTGATCCGCGCCTCTGGCGGCGGTGGTGACAGGATCAGTCGGCCAGATAGGCGCGGAAAGACCGGACAACCTCTTCATAAACGGCTTTCTTGAAGGGCACGATGGCTTCGACCATCTCTTGCGCGCCCACCCATTTCCAGCGCGCGAATTCCGGGTGCTCGCGGTCGATGCTGATCTGTTCATCGCTACCCAGATAGCGGAACAGAAACCATTTCTGCTTTTGCCCCCGATACTTGCCCTTCCAGACCTTTCCCAGAAGGTCGGGCGGCAAGTCATAGGTGACCCAGCCATGGGTATTGCCGATGAATTCCACCAGATCGCGGGTGACGCCGGTTTCTTCCCAAAGCTCGCGATAGGCCGCCTCGCGCGGTTTTTCGCCTTCGTCTATTCCGCCTTGCGGCATTTGCCATGCCGGGGCGGGGCTGTCGATCCGCTGGCCGGCCCAGATCTGACCGGCGGTGTTGATCAGAACCACGCCGACACAGGGCCGGTAGGGCAGGGAAGCAGGGTCAAGGGATGTCATGAAGCGTCAGCCGCCGTCTTGCGGGGGCCGGGCCGATGGTGCGGCCCGGCCTTCTGGGATCAGGGTTTTTCGGCCACCACGGCCAGGCCGCGAATGATATCGACCGCATAGGCAAGCTGATAGTCTTCTTCGCGCAGCTTTGCCGTCTCTTCGGTGCGGGCGCGCTCTTCCTCCAGCAGCTTGCGTTCGTCTTCGGTCATCGAGTCATTCGACAGGATGCCGCGCAGATCGGCTTCGGATGTCTGGCGACGGGCGGCGCTGGTGGGTTCCTCGGGCTTGGCGTCCGCGTTCGGGTCGCGGCGCGGTTGGTTCACGACGATATCGGGCATCACCCCAAGCGCCTGGATCGACCGGCCCGACGGGGTGTAATAGCGCGCCGTGGTCAGCCGCATCGCCCCATCGCCGCGCAGCGGGATGACGGTCTGGACCGACCCTTTGCCGAAGGATTTGGTGCCCACGACAATGGCGCGGCGGTGGTCTTGCAGCGCACCCGAGACGATTTCCGACGCCGAGGCAGATCCGCCGTTGATCAGCACCACGATCGGCTTTCCGTTAGCCATGTCGCCGGGTTCTGCATTGAACCTTTCGCTGTCCTGCGCATCGCGGCCCCGGGTCGAGACG
This sequence comes from Paracoccaceae bacterium, assembly GCA_023260935.1. GTDB lineage: Bacteria > Pseudomonadota > Alphaproteobacteria > Rhodobacterales > Rhodobacteraceae > Pseudotabrizicola. The sequence continues at coordinate 3,638 of JALQTL010000213.1, read as the reverse complement.
ATCTCTCCCTTGTCAAGGAAAGCGTCCGATACCTTGATCGCCTGGGTCAAGAGGCCGCCGGGGTTGTTGCGCAGGTCGATCACGAAACCGTCGACATTGTCGATACCGCCCAAGGCATCGACTTCCTTTTTCAGCCCTTCCTGAAGGCCCGGGAAAGTCTGGTCGTTGAAGGTCGTAATGCGCAGCACCACGGTCTTGCCAACGGTGCGGCTGCGTACGGCCGTCAGCTTGATCGTGTCACGGATGATCGACACGTCAAAGGGATCGGGCACGCCTTCGCGCACGACGGTGATGATGATTTCGCTGCCGACCGGGCCGCGCATCTTTTCCACGGCCTGATCCAGCAGCAGCCCCAGGACGGATTCGCCGTTCACATGGGTGATGAAGTCACCCGCCTCGATCCCCGCCAGATCGGCCGGGGTGTCATCCATGGGCGAGACGACCTTGACGAAACCGTCTTCCTGCGTGACCTCGATTCCAAGGCCGCCGAATTCGCCGCGGGTTTGCACCCGCATGTCATCGAAATCCTTGGCGCCCATATAGTTGGAATGGGGATCAAGCGATGTCAGCATGCCGTTGATGGCCGCTTCGATCAGCTTCTGGCTGTCCACTTCCTCGACATACTGGCTGCGGACACGTTCGAAGATGTCGCCAAACAGATCAAGCTGTTCATAGACATTGGCATTGCGCGCGGCTTCCTGGGCAATCAGCGGCCCCGCGATCTGGGTGGTCAGCAGCGCCCCGGCCACCGTGCCGGCGAAAGCGGCAATCGCAAATTTCTTCATCACGTCGTCCTATTCCCTCAACGCGGCGAACCATTCCGTCGGATCGACGGGCTCGGTGCCCTGCCTCAGTTCCATATAAAGCGTTTCCGTGCCCTGCACGCCACTACCTTCTTGCGTGCCGGCCAAGAACTCGGCCAAGGCAGGCTCTCCTCCGCCCATGAGGCCGATGGGCGCGCCGGCGGCCAGCACTTCCCCCACTTCGCCATACAGCGTCTCAAGCCCGCCCAGAACCAGAAGATAGCCCCCTCCCGGCTCCAGCACGATCACATTTCCGTAGTTCAGCAGCGGGCCAAGGTAGCGGATCGTCGCAGGCCATGGCGATGTGACCAGCGCGCGGGGCCGCGTGGCCAGCGTGACACCGGGCCGTCTGACGCCGGCGGCATCGGCCTCCATCGGGCGGCGCAGCAAAATGCCAAGCGCGGGCAGTGGCAGCGTGCCGCGGGCATCTTCAAAGCTGCGGTCATCGCCCGTGTCCAGTGCCAGCCCTGCGGCAAAGGCTTCCAGCGTGCTGACGCCCTGCTGCAACTGCCGCAGGGTTTCGGCATCCTCGACCAGACGGCGGGGCAGGTCGGTGCGGTCGGAAATGGCCTGTGACAGGGCGGTGCGGGCGTTCTGCACTGTGGCAAGGCCCGCCGACAGGGTTATGGCGGCCTGTTCCTGCGCCTGGCGCAGATCGCGCAGTTCCTGAAGTTCCTGCCCAAGCCTTGTGGCTTCGGCCTGAAGGGCCGGGGTGACGTCAGACAGCATCATCCCCGTGCGCACGGTCCCAAGCGGCCCCGAGGGGTGCAGCAGCAACAAGGGGGCGGGCTGGCTTTCCAACTGGCCCAGAACCCCCAGTAGCTGTGAGATGTCTTCGCGCTTTGCCTGAAACTGAAGCGTCAGGGTGGTTTCGCGCAGATGCGCGCGGCGCAGCGCTTCGCGCAGGGTGGCAAGCCCGTCTTCATAGGCGCGGATCGTTTCGGTCAGGCCGGCCACCCGGTCGCGTGAGCTTTGCGCCTGTTCCAGCGCGTCGATGGCCGCCTGCAATTCGCCAGCCTGCCGGGCTGCTTCGGCCGCGATGCTGTCTGCTGCCTGTGCAGGCAGGCCAAGCAGGGCACAAAGCAGGGCAAAGGCGGGCGCGCGGATCATTGCAAAAGGCTGATGCCTGTCATTTCCGGCGGCAAGGGCAAGCCCATCAGATCCAGCACTGTGGGCGCCAGGTCCGCCAACCGGCCGCCGCTACGCACTGTCTTGCCAGCGGGGCCGCCCATGACGATTACAGGAACCGGGTTCACCGTATGGGCCGTATGGGGGCCGTTTGTCACCGGATCCCACATCTGTTCGCAATTGCCATGGTCAGCGGTGACGACCATCGCCCCGCCGGCCTTTTGCAGCGCAGCCACAGCGCGGCCAAGGCCCGCATCCACTGCCTCGCAGGCCGCGATGGCGGCATCCAGCTTGCCGGTATGGCCCACCATGTCGGGATTGGCGAAGTTGACGACGATCAGGTCATAGCCAGCCTCGATCGCCTCGACCAGTTTGTCGGAAACCTCGGGCGCCGACATTTCGGGTTGCAGGTCATAGGTGGCCACCTTGGGCGACTTCGGCATGAACCGGTCTTCCCCGTCGAAAGGCACCTCGCGCCCGCCGTTCAGAAAAAAGGTCACATGGGGGTATTTCTCGGTCTCGGCCAGACGGAACTGGGTCTTGCCCTGCTTGGCGACCCATTCGCCAAGGCAATTGACGATGACCCTTTTGGGGAAGGCGGTGGCGAACCATGCGCCATGCGCATCGGAATATTCCACCATCCCCAGAAGCGCCGACCATTTCGGGCGCGAGCCGGTGTCAAAGGCGTCGAACTTCGGGTCGGCGATGGCCGAAAGGATTTCGCGCGCGCGATCGGCGCGGAAGTTCAGGCAAAAGAAGCCGTCGCCATCGCGCGCGCCGGCATAGCCGCCAATCACGAAGGGGTCGATGAATTCATCGGTGATCCCGGCGGCGTGGCTTGTGGCCACCGCACCGGCCGCGGTTTCAGCCGGCGTGCCTTCGCCATGCACCATCGCGGCATAGGCGCGGGAAACCCTTTCCCACCGTGTATCGCGGTCCATCGCCCAGTAGCGCCCGATGACAGAGGCCACCTTCGCGCCTTCGGGCAGGGCGGCGGTCAGCTGATCCACAAAGCCCGCGGCCGAAGAGGGCGCTACATCGCGGCCATCCGTTATGGCGTGCAGGGCCACCGGCACACCCTGTGCCGTAATCGCCCGGCAGGCCGCCAGCACATGCGAGATATGGCCATGTACCCCGCCGTCCGAGATCACGCCCATCAGATGTGCGGTGCCCCCCGCGGCCTTTACCCGTGCGATGAATTCCACAAGCTGGGGGTTGCTGGCAAAGCTGCCATCCTCGACCGCCAGATCGATGGCGCCCAGGTCCATCGCCACAACCCGGCCCGCGCCGATGTTGGTGTGACCCACTTCGGAATTGCCCATCTGCCCGCGCGGAAGGCCGACATCGGGGCCAAAGGTGGTCAGCGTGGCATGGGGGCAGCTTGCCATCAGCGCGTCGAAGGCGGGGGTGCGGGCCAGTGCGGGCGCGTTGTAATCGCGGGTGGGGCCGATCCCCCAGCCGTCAAGAATGCACAGGACAACGGGTTTCGGCGGGGATGTCATGATGTGCCTCTGATCTGCGGATGGGCATGGTGATACCTCTTGGGGCGCAGCGGGGCAACTGTCCCCGCCCGATGCTTGCCAAGGCAAGATGCCGCCTGACCGTGTTGCTGCCGCAATAACCGGAAATAGAGGTGAGAGGCTGGACAACGACCCAAGCGGGGCTCGTTACGGCTGCTTCCTTCCGGACCTGACCGGGTTGGCGAGG
>JALQTL010000023.1 GCA_023260935.1 Paracoccaceae bacterium | reverse complement strand
ATCTCGCCGGTGACCGAGGCGCGCAGGCCGAACTTGCCGTGGATGGCGGGAGCGCTCAGGCCCTTCCAGCCCTTTTCCAGCACGAAGCCGCGGATCTTGCCGCCATGTGCCTCGGATTTCGCCCATACCACGAAGACATCGGCGATCGGCGCGTTTGAAATCCACATCTTGCTGCCGTTCAGCACATAGCCGCCATCCGTCTTGCGCGCGACCGTCTTCATCCCCGCAGGGTCGGAACCCGCATCGGGTTCAGTCAGGCCAAAACAGCCAATGAAGGCCCCTGAGGCCAGTTTCGGCAGGTATTTCTGGCGCTGAGCTTCCGATCCATAGGCATAGATCGGGTACATCACCAGGGACGATTGCACCGACATCATGCTGCGATAGCCTGAGTCCACGCGCTCGATCTCGCGCGCGACCAGTCCATATGCAACATAGGACGACCCAAGGCCGCCGTATTCCTCGGGTATTGTCACGCCGAGCAGGCCCATTTCCCCCATTTCGCGGAAGATCTCGGGATCTGTCGTTTCATCCCGATAGGCGGCAATGACCCGCGGTTGCAGCTTTTCAGTGGCATAGGACCGGGCCGCCCCCATCAGCATTCGCTCTTCCTCGCTCAGCTGTTGTTCCATCCGGAAGGGATCTTCCCAGTCGAACCGGCCAAGATCCGGGGCATCCTTTGCCTTCAGCTTCGGTCTGTCGTCTGACATCGCATTCTCCTTGGCGTGTTGTGGCGCGGTCATGACCCTTGCCCTGCCGGCTGAGGTGCGACCCTGCCTTCTTATTGCGTGAAGCGGGCCGGATTGCTATGCATCTGTTCTCACATCTTCATGCGGAAAACTCATATGCTGGCGCCCCGGCGATTGTTGCCGTCCATGTCGTCCCTTGTTGCATTCGAGGCCGTTGCCCGGCTGGGGACAGCCTCTGCCGCCGCCGAGGAATTGTCGTTGACGCAAGGTGCCGTCAGTCGCGCCCTGAAAGCGCTGGAAGAGCAGTTGGGCGTCGGGCTGCTGGTGCGGGAACGCCAGAGGCTGAAGCTGACCCCGGCCGGGCAGGACTATGTCGGGCAGGTCCGGGCTGGGTTGTCCACAATTGCACAGGCATCCTTGAAGCTGCGCGCAAACCCCGGGGGCGGCAGCCTTTCACTGGCGATCCTGCCCGCTTTCGGGGTCCAGTGGCTGGCGCCTCGGTTGGCCGCGTTCACCCGTGAGGCGCCGGGGGTTACAATCAACCTTTCCACCCGGCTGAAGCCCTTCGATTTTGCCACGCAGCCCTTCGACGCTGCCATTCACTTTGGCCGTGAGGACTGGCCCGGTGCCAACCATCTGCACCTCATGGAGGAATTCGTGCTGCCCGTCTGCGCACCGGGCCTGCTGTCGCAGCCGCTGGATCAGGCGGCAGGCCTTCTGACGCTTCCCTTGCTGCAGCTGGAAAGCCGGCCCGGTGCCTGGGGCCGGTATCTGGCCGCGCAAGGAATAGCAGGCCAGCGGCCCACCGGCATGGTCTTTGACCAGTTCGCCACCATGACACAAGGCGCCATTCACGGTCTTGGCGTCGCGTTGTTGCCTCTGTTCCTGATCGAGGCGGAACTTCAGTCCGGCCGGCTGGTGCCGGCATGGAACAGGCCGGGCGGGGGGCTTGGCAGCTATTATCTCGTCTGGCCCCGGGATGTCCCGATGCGCGCTCCGCTGACTGCCTTTTGCGAATGGATCAAGGGCCAGTTGCCTGAGCCCGCGCTGCACCCCTGACAGGCGAAAGGGGCCACGGACAAGATCCGCAGCCCCTGTCTTGCCCGGCTGACGGTGTCAGGCCGCGGCACGCCGGGCAAGAACTCCCGCCATGGTTTCCCCCATCGCCGAAGGGTTGGGTGCCACCGTGATGCCGGCGGCACTCAGGATTTCCACCTTTTCCTGCGCGCTTTCGCCAAAGGCCGAGATGATGGCCCCCGCATGGCCCATCTTGCGGCCCTTGGGCGCCGACAATCCGGCGATGTAGGCCACGACCGGTTTGGTCATGTTGCGCGCAACCCATGCCGCAGCTTCCGCTTCCTGCGGCCCGCCGATTTCGCCGATCAGCATCACCGCATCGGTTTCCGGATCTTGCTGGAAAAGTTCCAGAATGTCGCGGAAGCTTGATCCGTTGATCGGGTCGCCGCCGATCCCGACCGATGTTGAAACCCCGATCCCCAAAGCCTTCATCTGTGAGGCCGCCTCATACCCCAATGTGCCGGATCTGCCGACGATCCCCACCCGGCCGGGCATGTAGATATGCGGAGGCATGATCCCCATGAAGCCCTTGGCCGGGCTGATCACGCCCGCACAGTTCGGCCCGATAAGGCGCATCTTGCGCGCCTCTGGATAGCGGCGCAGGAATCGCTTTACCTTCATCATGTCCTGCGACGGTATGCCATCGGTCACGCAGACGGCGGTGCGAATGCCTGCATCTGCCGCCTCCATGATGGCATCCGCGGCAAAGGCCGGGGGCACGAAAACAAGGCTTGCCTCGGCCCCGGTGGCGATCACTGCCTCGCGCACGGTATTGAACAGTGGCCGGTCCAGAAAGGTCTCTCCACCTTTGCCCGGCGTTACCCCGCCCACCACATTGGTGCCGTGCCGGATCATGTCGGCGGCATGGAAGGCGCCGATCCGCCCTGACATGCCCTGAACAATCACTTTCGTGGTTTCATTGATCAAGATGGCCATGATCTCCTCCTTCAGGCGGCAAGGGCAGGGCGGGCGGCAACCGCTGCCGCGGCGGCCTCGGAAAGTGTATCGGCGCTGATCAGCGGCAGGCCCGACGCGCGGATGATGGCCTGACCTTCCGCCACATTCGTGCCCGCCAGCCGCACCACCACCGGCAGCTTCAGCCCAAGTTCGCGGTAGGCGGCCACAACCCCTTCGGCCACCCAATCGCAGCGGTTGATCCCGGCAAAGATATTGACCAGCACCACGCTGACCTTGCTGTCGGTCAGCACGGTGCGAAACGCCCGCACCACACGTTCGGGGCTGGCGCCCCCGCCGATGTCGAGGAAATTGGCAGGCTCTCCCCCCGCAAGCTTGATCATGTCCATCGAGGCCATGGCAAGGCCCGCGCCATTGATGATGCAGCCGATATCGCCGTCCAGCCCCACCTAGGCCAGCCCGTGATCGGCTGCCGCACTTTCGCGCGGGTCTTCCTGTGACCTGTCTCGCAGCTCTGCCACATCGGGCCGGCGAAACAGCGCATTGGTATCAAAGGACATCTTGGCATCCAGCGCCACCAGATCGCCCGAC
>JALQTL010000021.1 GCA_023260935.1 Paracoccaceae bacterium | reverse complement strand
GCGCGTCAACCTGCTGAAGGCCACGCCCGAACGCGCGATTGCGGCACTGGCCCGGGACGGCATCACCGCAAGCCCGCATCCGCTGGCCGCCACTGCACTGGAGGTAGGGCAAGGCGCGCGCAAGATCCAGCAATCGGCCGCCTATCTGGACGGGCTGGTAGAGTTGCAGGATGCAGCTTCCCAGGCGGTGGTTCAGGCGCTGCCCTTGCAGCCGGGCATGTCGGTTCTGGATTATTGCGCCGGGGGCGGGGGCAAGACCCTTGCGCTGGCCGCGCGCCTTCGGGGGCCGGTTTCGGCCCATGACGCAAACCCGGGCCGGATGCGCGATCTGCCGGAACGCGCAAGCCGCGCCGGGGCACGGGTGCGCCTTGTCGAAAAGCCTGCCCGCCATGCGCCTTTCGATCTGGTTCTGGCCGATGCGCCCTGTTCGGGATCGGGCAGCTGGCGCCGCGATCCGCAAGGAAAATGGCTGCTGACTCCTGCGCGTCTGGCAGAAACACTTGCCGTGCAGACCGCCATCCTGACCGAAATCGCGCCGTTGGTGGTGCCGGGGGGCTATCTGGCCTATGCCACCTGCTCTCTGCTTCAGGCTGAAAATGATGATCAGATACAGGGGTTTCTGGCCAGAAGCTCAGATTTTTCGCTGATCGGGCAGCACCATTTTACCCCGCTTTCAGGGGGCGATGGCTTCTATCTGGCGGTACTGCGCCGCGCGGGATGACGGGGCCTCACTCCCAAACGCGGAACACTCAACTCAAAAGTGTATTTTCCTTCTCCTTTTAGGATTAAGGCACTATTAAGCTTTTCCGTGTTGTGCTGAACGCACAGACTGAGCGGGGAAAAGCAGTGATAGCGACGTCATCCGGCACGGCCGAAGTCGTCAACGTGGCACGCCTTGTGTCCCGGCGCCTGCCTTTTATCGCGGGGGCGGCACTGGCGGCGCTTGTGGCAGCAGCCCTGTTGCCAACCGCGGCTCTGGCGCGGCAGGCGATCGTGGCGGGGTTGACGCTTTCCGCGATGGCGCTTGCCACCCGCCTGATCGTGGCAGTGGCAGACCGCCGGCTTCGGGCGCTGGACCAAACCCTTGTAATGGTCACGGGGCAGGATGCGGCCCCCTGTTTTTCCAGCGATGGTCAGGGCAACATTCTTTATCGCAATGCCGCGGCAGAGGCGCGGTTTGGCCGGGATGCCGCGGCCCTTGTCGAAGCGCTGGAAGATCACTTCGCCAGCCCTGCCTCGGTGCTTTATCGGCTTCAGTCACGCGCGGCCCAGTCGGGTGCCGCGCGCGAAGACGTGGTGACCCGCCGTGGCCACAGCCGCATTTCGGTGCATCGCATTTCGGAAAACCGGTTCTTCTGGCGGCTTGAAGAATTCGTGGATCGCCCCGGTCAGGCCCGGGGGGCCGAAGCCATGGGCCTGCCGATGCTGGTGGCGAACAAGGCCGGGGTGGTGCTGTTCACCAATGAAGCCATGCGCCGCCTGCTGGGGGGGCGTCCGAAGCGGCTTGACCGGGTCTTCACCAACCCCACCTTGCGGTCGGGTGAGGTGGTCGATGTACCCGGCGCCACTGGCCCGGTCCGGGCCATGCTGGCCGAAATTGCCGGTGCCGGCGAAAGACGAGAGATCTATTTGCTTCCCATAGGTGAGGCCGAGGCACCGGATGTCATCCTTGAGGATTTCGAGAACGTGCCCGTGGCCCTGCTGCGCTTCAATCAGGACGGCCGCCTGTTGATCGCCAACCGTGCCGCGCGCGCGCTTCTGTCGCTTGACCCCGATGCCGTCAGCGATTTCCACGATATCTATGAAGGTCTGGGCCGCCCGGTGCAGGACTGGCTTTCCGACGTGGTCAAGGAACGCATCCCCGGCGGGTCCGAGGTGTTGTGCCCGCGCGGCGGGGCGCCCGATCAGTATCATCAGGTCACGCTGCGCCGGGTGGTGGATCTGGGCCGCCCCGGGGTGCTGGCCGTGGTGCAGGATGCCACTGCCATGAAACGGCTGGAAGCGCAGTTCGCACAAAGCCAGAAGATGCAGGCGGTGGGTCAACTTGTGGGCGGAATCGCCCATGATTTCAACAATCTGCTGACCGCGATTTCCGGGCATTGCGATCTGCTCTTGCTGCGTCACAGCCGCGAAGACCCCGACTATGCCGATCTGGTTCAGGTGCAACAGAATGCCCACAGGGCGGCAGGGGTTGTCGGGCAATTGCTGGCCTATTCGCGCAAGCAGACGCTGAAGCCCCAGTATCTTGACCTGAACGACGTGCTTTCCGACATGACCCATCTGATGAACCGGCTGGTGGGTGAAAAGGTGCAGTTGCGCCTGACCCATGCGCCCGATCTGGGGCCGATCCGGGCCGACAAGCGGCAGCTTGAACAGGTGGTGATGAACCTTGTGGTCAATGCCCGCGACGCGATGCCCGAAGGCGGCCTGATCCGCATCGATACCGAAGCCCTCCACCTGCAGGACGAACTTCGCCGCGACAATGCCGTGGTGCCGCCGGGGGACTATGCGCTGATCCGCGTCAGCGACAGCGGCACCGGCATCGCGCCCGAGGTGATGGACAGCATCTTTGAACCCTTCTTCACCACCAAACGCGCGGGCGAAGGCACCGGCCTTGGGCTTTCCACCGTTTACGGTATCGTCAAGCAATCGGGTGGATTCATCTTCGTCGATTCAACGCCCGGAACCGGCACCGTTTTCCATCTCCATTTCCCGATCCGCGAAGAGCCCTTCCAAAGCCCCGGGCCGCAGGTGGCGCCGCCGCCCCGCAAGACAGTGCTCCGCCCCGGCGAAGGCGTGGTGCTTCTGGTAGAGGACGAGGCCCCCGTGCGCGCCTTTGCCAGCCGCGCCCTCCGGATGCGCGGCTTTACCGTGCTGGAGGCCGAGAATGCCGAACAGGCGCTGCGCACGCTGGAAGACCCTTCGCTGAACGTCGATGTCTTCGTGACCGATGTGGTGATGCCCGGGCTTGACGGGCCCTCATGGGTGAAAAAGGCGCTGGAGCAGCGCCCGAATGTGCGGGTTGTCTTCGTTTCCGGCTATGCCGAGGAAAGCCTTTCCGAAGAACAGGGGCGCATCCCGAATTCGGTGTTTCTGGCCAAACCCTTCTCGCTGACGGATCTGGCCACCACCGTGCAGGGGCAATTGCACTGACGCCTATTGCCCGAGCGAGGCGTAAAGCCGGAAATCTTCGGCAGCGGCGCTGTGCAAACGGGCCTCTGTCTGCGGCGAAAGATCGAGCGGCGCGGCGGGAGAGACGTTCAGCCGCGGCAGGATGATCTGGAAATCCAGGCGGTCTTCCAGAAACTCGATGAAACGGTCGATATCCTCATAGCGGAAGATGCGGTCGGCCGGGCGGCCCTGACGCGGCGCAAGGAAGCGCGCCTGAGACCCGACATTTGCAAAGGCCGGGCGGGGATCGTCGCACCAGGCATTCACGAAGGCATCGAACCCCATCCCGGCGGTGCTTTTGGCCTGATCGGGAATATCGTCACGCTGGCGATATCGATACCAGCTTCCCAGCCAGTCACGCGGTTCGCGCATCAGGGCGACCACCGTAAAGGGCGCTCCGGCCGCAGCTTCAAGATAGGGGCCGATGAAGCGGTGAAACCGCCCCACATTGGTGTGCTTCAAGGCAGGGGGCCTTTGAATGGACACCGCCGCCAGTGATTCGAGCGCTGCCTCGATCGCGGTCGAACCCGTTTTCGGCGTGGCCAGAATTGCCAGCCTTTGTTCCCAGAATACCAGCATCTGCCCCGGTTCCTTGCCCTTGCACGCCGCTTCGGGCGCGTTTTGCCGGGCCTTGTAAACCATCCTTTAACTACAGTGTGAAAAAACTGAACTGGGAAGAATTTGATTGAAATGTTCTTCTTTTGATCTCATAACGACCGGAACAGTTCAGGAACACGGGCAATGATTGCCGCCGCGCAGCGGCTGTGAAATAAGGAGACGGACATGGCGGTGGCGAACCTCCTCGATTTGAACGGGAAGCGCGAAATGGACAAGCAGAAGGCGCTGGAAAGCGCGCTGGCACAGATCGAACGGCAGTTCGGCAAGGGCTCGATCATGAAGCTGGGCGCGGACAGCCCGGCGATGGATATCGAAGCCACGTCAACCGGGTCTCTGGGCCTTGATATCGCGCTGGGGATCGGCGGCCTGCCAAAGGGGCGGATCATCGAAATCTACGGCCCCGAATCCAGCGGCAAGACCACGCTGACCCTGCATGTGGTGGCCGAAGAGCAGAAGAAGGGGGGCGTGTGCGCCTTTGTCGATGCGGAACACGCGCTGGACCCGCAATATGCCCGGAAACTGGGTGTAAATCTGGATGAACTGCTGATCAGCCAGCCCGATACCGGCGAACAGGCGCTGGAGATTGTCGATACGCTGGTGCGGTCGGGCGCGGTCAGCCTGATCGTTGTCGACAGTGTGGCGGCCCTGACGCCAAAGGCGGAACTGGAAGGCGACATGGGCGATGCCACCGTCGGCGCCCAGGCCCGGTTGATGAGCCAGGCGATGCGGAAGCTGACCGCCAGCATCGGCCGCAGCAACTGCATGGTGATCTTCATCAACCAGATCCGCATGAAGATTGGCGTGATGTTCGGCAGCCCCGAAACCACCACGGGCGGCAATGC
>JALQTL010000465.1 GCA_023260935.1 Paracoccaceae bacterium | reverse complement strand
CAGATGGGCGACATCTCGCAGTGGTTTACTCCGCAGAAATATGTGGGTATTTGGTGGGAGATGCATATGGGCAAGAGCATTCACCGGAAAGACCCTCCGAATCCATCACGAAGCCAAGGATCACACGAAACCTGTTAAAAGCGCCTTACCTTCGCCCGAAATGAAACCGCCCGGAGCGCGGTTGCACTCCGGGCGGTTTGACGCGCTTGAGCGGGGCTTATTCGCCAAACACCCGCTTGAAGATCGTGTCGACATGCTTGGTGTGATACTCCATGTCGAATTTCGCGTTGATCCCGTCCTCGCCAAGTGCGGCGACGACATCCTTGTCGGCCAGCAGTTGCTCGCGGAAATCGACGCGCTCTTCCCAGACCTTGAGCGCGTTGCGCTGGACCATCGTATAGGCGTCCTCGCGCGACACACCCGCCTGCGTCAGCGCCAGAAGCACGCGCTGGCTCATCACGAGGCCGGGGAATTTGTTCATGTTATCCAGCATGTTCTGCGGGAAGATCAGCATCTTCTCGACCACACCCGCCAGACGGTTCAGCGCGAAATCAAGCGTGATCGTCGCATCCGGCCCGATGCCGCGCTCGACCGAAGAGTGCGAGATATCGCGCTCGTGCCAGAGCGCCACGTTCTCCATCGCCGGCACCACGGTCATGCGCACCAGACGCGCAAGGCCGGTGAGGTTTTCGGTCAGGACGGGGTTCTTTTTATGCGGCATCGCGGACGAGCCTTTCTGGCCCATCGAGAAGAATTCGGCGCCTTCCAGAACCTCGGTGCGCTGCATGTGGCGGATTTCGATCGCGATGTTTTCGATGCTGCTGGCAATCACGCCCAGCGTGGCAAAAAACATGGCATGCCGGTCGCGCGGGATCACCTGTGTGCTGATCGGCTCGGGGCGCAGGCCCAGCATCTTGCACACATGCTCTTCCACTGCCGGGTCGATATTGGCAAAGGTGCCGACCGCGCCGGAAATCGCCCCCGTGGCCACCTCGGCCCGCGCGCGTTCCAGCCGCTCCCGGCCGCGCTGCATCTCGGCATAGAACCGCGCAAAGGTCAGGCCCATGGTCGTCGGTTCGGCGTGGATGCCATGGCTGCGACCGATCCGCACCGTATCCTTGTGCTCAAGCGCGCGGGCCTTCAGCGCCGCCAGAACCCGGTCCATCCCAGCAAGCAGGATGTCGCTTGCGCGCACAAGCTGAATGTTCAGCGTGGTGTCCAGCACATCGGAACTGGTCATCCCCTGATGCACGAACCGCGCGTCATCCGCCCCGATATGTTCGGCAAGATGGGTCAGAAAGGCGATGACATCATGTTTGGTCACGGCCTCGATCTCGTCGATCCGGGCCACATCGAAGGTCACGTCCCGCGCGCGCCACACCGCTTCGGCGTTGGCCTTCGGAATTACCCCCAGCGCCGCCTGGGCATCGCAGGCATGCGCCTCGATCTCGTACCAGATGCGGAATTTCGTCTCGGGCGACCAGATGGCGACCATCTCGGGGCGGGAATAGCGCGGGATCATCACGAACCTCTGACTGGATGCGGGCTGTTCCGGTCCCTTAGACTGCGACGTCAGGTGACGCAAGGCGAAGGGAGGACAATGCGGCGATTGGTTCTGGCACTTCTGATGCTGCCCGCAACGGCCTTCGCCGAAGATTGGCAACGCCTTGACGGGCCGGCCATCACCGGGGCCCTGACCTCACGCGTGGTGATCTATCCCGAAGGTGTCGCGCAGGATTTCCTGGCCGATGGCCGCACCATCAAGGCCGGGGGGCGCGGGCGCTGGGAAGTGCGCGACAACCGCTACTGCGTGCGCTGGCCCCCGTTCGAGATCTGGGAATGCGCCACGGTCGAAATCCGGGGCATCGACCTGCGCTTCGTCACCGAAGGTGGCGAAGTCACCGTCGTGCGCTATGGCGATCTATAGCGTCATCCGATATCGGATATGCCCGTCATCCGCACAGAACCGGTCATAAAGGCGGCGCGCCTCGGCGTTGTCGTGATGTGTGTTCCAGTAAAGCCGGTGCCAGCCCTTCGCCCGCCCGATGGCGATCAGATCCTCGATCAGCGCGCGCGCCACGCCTGCGCCCCGCGCCTCGGGCGCCACGAACAGGTCTTCCAGATAGACGTCATTACCCGGCACCCATGTCGATGCATGCGCATGGTGGATGGCAAATCCCACCGCTTCCCCGCCGGCAAGGGCCAGTCGGCAAGTCATCGGATGATCGGGGTCGATGATCCGGGCCCAGGTGGCGGCCGTGGTGGTCTCGGGCAGGGTGATCCCGTAAAAGCCGGTAAACCCCCGCCAAAGCCCGCGCCAGGCGGCTTCATCCCCGGCATGCGCCGTGCGTATCGCGTCCATCTGCTTCATCTTGGTCAAAATACTCTCGGGGGGGCCGGGGGGCAGACAGCCCCCCGGGGGTGCGTCCGGGGGCAGGCTCAGGCCATCCGCGCCAGAAGCCGGGCCCAGGACCGGATGCCCTTGTGGAAACACTCCACATCATATTTCTCGTTCGGGCTGTGGATCTGGTCATCGTCGCGGCCAAAACCCAGCAGCATCGCATCCATCCCCAGCACGGTCTGGAAATACCCCGCGATCGGGATCGATCCGCCGCATCCGACATAGGCCGCAGGCCTGCCCCATTCATCGGCCAATGCCGCGCGGGCGGCTTCAAAGGCGGGGTCTTCGACCGACATGTGCCCCGCAGGCCCCGCGCCATGGCCGTGGAATTCCACCTTGCAATCGGCGGGAAGCTGGTCGCGGACCCAGGCGCGGAAATGGTCGCGGATGGCAAAGGGGTCTTGCTGGCCGACAAGGCGGAAGCTGACCTTGGCATGGGCCTCAGAGGGCAGCACCGTCTTGAACCCGTCGCCGGTATAGCCGCCCCAGATGCCGTTGATCTCGGCCGTCGGGCGCGACCAGATCATTTCCAGCGGCGTGCGATCCGCCTCGCCCGCGGGCACCGACAGGCCCACGTCGCCCAGAAACCGCGCGTGGTCAAAGGCCAGCGACTGCCATTGCTGGCGAATGGCATCGGGCAGTTCGGTAACCCCGTCATAGAAATGCGGGATGGTGATATGGCCGCTGTCATCATGCATGTTGCCAAGAATGCGCGACAGCACGCGGATCGGGTTGATGGCAGCACCGCCATACATGCCCGAATGCAGATCCTTGTTCGGGCCGGTGATGGTGATTTCCTCGCCCAGCAGTCCGCGCAGCATGGTGACGATGGCCGGCGCAGTATCCTGAAACAGGCCAGTATCGCAGATCATCGCCAGATCGGCCTTCAGCTCTGCCGCGTTTTCTTTCATGAAAGGGATCAGCGACGGAGAGCCGGATTCCTCCTCGCCCTCCAGAAAGATCGTCAACCGGCAGGGCAGGGTGCCATATTCCGCCTTCCATGCGCGCAGCGCCTCCAGAAAGGTCATCAATTGCCCCTTGTCATCTGATGCCCCGCGGGCGCGGATGACACGGCCCTTGGGCGTGTCCTGGATCTCCGGGTCAAAGGGGTCGCGGTGCCACAGGGCCAGCGGGTCCACCGGCTGCACGTCGTAATGGCCATAGAACAGCAGGTGCCGGCCGCCGCTGCCGCCATGGGCCACCACCATCGGATGCCCCGGGGTGGGCCGGCTTGCGGCCTCGAAGCCCAGCGATTTCAGATCCTCGACCAGCCAGTCGGCCGCGCGGGCGCAATCTGCCTTGAAGGCCGGGTCGGTCGAGATCGAGGGGATGCGCAACAGCTCCATCAGCCGGTCGAGCGCGCCGGGCAGATCGTTGTCGATCCGCGACAGGACAGCATTCAAGGACATGGGCACCCCCTTATGGTTCGAAAAAATGTGATCCGGGGGGCGACCCTATCAGGTGGCAAGGCACTGTCCAGAGGGGGCAGGCTGGTGTAAACGGCCCGCGGAGAGTCATGCAGTTCGGAAAGGAACGCCGATGGCCGGCTTTGGAAAGGTGTTCGGGGGGGCGGCGCTTCTGGCGCTGGTGCTGGGCCATGTCGCCTCGGCACAAGAGGTCAGCATCGAAGAGGCGACGCTGGGCGCATCGCAGGTGCGGCTTTACGTTCATCCCTTCCTGAGCCCGGACGAACTTGCCACGCTGCGGCTGGTGATGACCAATGAACAGGCGCTTGCGCTTTTTGTTCCCGGAACCAATGGCTTTGCCGCACTGGCGGCTTCGCCCTCGCAGGGGGTGATCCGCGATGGCAAGCCTGTCGCCTCGGCCATTGCGCTGGCAGACCTGCCCGATGCTGCCGCGGCGGCAAAAGCGGCGACAGCGGCCTGTGACGGGGCTCGCGGCGAGGGCGATCCCTGTGTCGTGGTTCTGGAAATCGCACCTGCCCCGTGAAACCGGCCCCCGTGAAACTGGCCCCCGTGAAACCGGCCCCCTGCGTATTTATTCTGTCCCGTTTCGCTGGCGGTCTTTCCGTCCGTTTCCGTCCGGTTTCAGAAGAAGTGACGCAAGGGAATGTGCAGGGGCGGCAAATTGCCTACTTTCCCCACATCTTTAATTGACACAAGTCAAGGCCCCCAAGCCCTGCGCACTGTTAGGTGTCGCAAAGCCGGCGCAAGATCGGGCGCATGCCAAGGAGAAAAGCGATGAACTACGATGCCGCCCTCGACACTGCATTGCAGCGTCTTCATGACGAAGGCCGTTATCGCACCTTCATCGATATCGAACGCCAGAATGGGCAGTTCCCGCATGCGGTCTGGACCCGGCCCGACGGCAGCAAGAAGCCGATCACCGTCTGGTGCGGCAACGATTATCTGGGGATGGGGCAGCACCCCGATGTGCTGGCCGCGATGCACGAGGCGCTGGATGCCACGGGCGCAGGCTCGGGCGGCACGCGCAACATTTCCGGCACCACCGTCTATCACAAGCGGCTGGAGGCGGAATTGGCCGACCTGCATGGCAAGGAGGCCGCTCTGGTCTTTTCCAGCGCCTATATTGCCAATGACGCGACCCTTTCCACCTTGCGGGCCATCTTTCCGGGCCTGATCATCTATTCCGATGCGCTGAACCATGCCTCGATGATCGAAGGCGTGCGGCGTGGTGGCGGGCCGAAGCGGATCTTCCGCCACAATGACGTGGCCCATCTGCGCGAACTGATGCAGGCCGATGACCCGGCGGCGCCGAAGCTGATCGCCTTCGAATCGATCTATTCGATGGATGGCGACTTTGGCCCGATCGAGGCGATCTGCGATCTGGCCGACGAAATGGGCGCGCTGACCTATATTGACGAGGTGCATGCCGTGGGCATGTATGGCCCGCGCGGGGCAGGGGTGGCCGAACGGGATGGCCAGATGCACCGGATCGATATCATCAACGCCACGCTGGCCAAGGCTTACGGGGTTTTCGGCGGCTATATTGCTGCAAGTGCGAAGATGGTGGATGCTGTGCGGTCCTATGCGCCGGGGTTCATCTTCACCACCAGCCTGCCGCCCGCCGTGGCCGCCGGGGCCGCCGCCAGCGTGAAGTTCCTGAAAACCGCCGCCGGTCAGGCCCTGCGTGACAGGCAGCAGTTGCAGGCGCGGATCCTGAAGATGCGGCTCAAGGCGCTGGGCCTGCCGATCATCGACCACGGGTCGCATATTGTGCCCGTTCATGTGGGCGACCCCATCCATTGCAAGATGCTGTCCGACATGCTGCTCGACCAGCATGGCATCTATGTGCAGCCGATCAACTTCCCCACTGTGCCGCGTGGCACCGAAAGGCTGCGTTTCACGCCTTCGCCGGTGCATGACAGCGCCGAGATCGACAGTCTGGTAAAGGCGATGGACCAGCTTTGGCAGCACTGTGCGCTGAATCGCGCCGAGGTCAGCGCCTGACGTCATCTCGCACATGCAAAAGCCCTTGTGTTGTGCTACCTTCCGTCTAATACGAATGAACATGAGTCGCACCAACGCGGCTTGAGGGACACGGGGAATTCATGAGGCAGGGCGCATGATCGGGCGGAGGGCAAAACCTTCGACGACCGAGGCGGACAAACCCAAGGGGTTTGACGATTACGATCTGCGTCTGGGTGATCTGATGCGGGGCGAACGCGCCACGCTGGGCAAGTCCCTGCTGGATGTTCAGCGCGAACTGAAGATCAAGGCCGCCTATATCGCCGCCATCGAAAACGCCGATGTCTCGGCCTTTGAAACCCAGGGTTTCATCGCAGGCTATGTGCGGTCCTATGCCCGCTATCTGGGCATGGACCCGGACGCGGCCTTCCAGCGCTTTTGCGCCGAGGCGAATTTCGAAGTTGCCCATGGGATGAGCGCGGCCGCCTCTTCGGCGACCCGTGTGTCGGCCCGGGCCCGCAGCACGCAGGAATTCCGCGATCCGCTGGCCAACCCCAATGCAACGTTCATTCCGCGCGGTGAAAGCATCTTCGCCTCGATCGAACCGGGCGCTGTCGGCTCTCTGGTCGTGCTTGTGGCCCTGATCGGGGCCATCGGCTATGGCGGCTGGTCAGTGTTGCAGGAGGTGCAGCGCGTGCAGCTGGCCCCGGTGGATCAGGCCCCCGCCGTGGTGGCCGAGATCGACCCCCTTGGCAATGTCACGGGTGCCGCGCCCATCGTGCGGTCGGCCCCGGCGGCCGAGGAAGGCACGCAACTGGCAGGCGGCGACCCGGTGCAGCAGGCGGACCGGATGGACCGTCTTTACCGCCCCGAAGCGCTGGATGTGCCGGTGCTGACATCGCGCGATGGCCCGATTGCGGCGATCAACCCGCGCGAACAGGGCGCGCTTGCCGGCGATGTGGCCAATGCGGTTGCCCTTGCGGTGGATGAAGCCTTGGCGCAAGAGGCAACCGTTCAGGTGGTGGCCGACGCCCAGCCGGGCGTGGAACTTATCGCCGTCCGCCCGTCATGGGTTCAGGTCAAGGCGGCTGACGGCACGGTTCTGTTCGAAAAGATCCTTGATGCCGGCGAACGCTGGGCAGTGCCTTCGCTGGAAGAGCCGCCGATTCTGCGGGCGGGCAATTCAGGCTCGCTGTATTTCGGGGTCAATGGCCAGACCTTTGGGCCGGCGGCCCCCGGCGCACAGGTCGTCAAGAATGTCGATCTGTCGCCCGAAGCGCTGGCGCAGAACTTTGCGGTAGCCGATCTTTCGGCAGACCCCGATCTTGCGGCCATCGTGAACGTCGCCGAAGCGACGGGCGTGGTCGCGACCGACTGAACCGCCGGATCATCCGCTTGGTATCGCTCTGCCTTGCGGCTCTTGTGGCTGTCTGGCGTGAATGCGGCCATTGCGGGCGGGGGCCTGCGGCCTTATCAATGCGCCATGGCGATGAAGGAGTCCGCAGATGTCGCATAATCCCATCCGTCCCTGGCGCAACATCGATCGCCGGAAATCCCGGCAGATCCGGGTCGGCAAGGTTCTGGTGGGGGGCGATGCGCCGATCAGCGTGCAGACAATGACCAACACACTGACCACGGATGTTTCGGCCACGCTGGACCAGATCACCCGCGCGGCCATTGCCGGGGCTGATATCGTTCGCGTTTCCACCCCGGATGAGGAAAGCACCCGTGCGCTGAAGGAAATCTGCGCCGAAAGCCCGGTGCCGATCGTGGCCGATATCCATTTCCACTACAAACGCGCGATCGAGGCGGCAGAAGCGGGGGCGGCCTGCCTGCGGATCAACCCCGGCAATATCGGCGATGCCCGCCGCGTGGCCGAGGTGGTCAAGGCCGCCCGTGACCACGGCTGTTCCATCCGCATCGGGGTGAATGCCGGCAGTCTGGAAAAGCACCTGCTGGACAAATATGGCGAACCCTGCCCGAATGCCATGGTCGAATCCGGGCTGGACCATATCAAGCTGTTGCAGGATAACGATTTTCACGAATTCAAGATCAGCGTGAAGGCCTCGGACGTGTTCATGGCCGCTGCTGCCTATCAGCAATTGGCCGACGCGACGGATGCGCCGATTCACCTGGGCATCACCGAAGCCGGGGGCTTGATGTCGGGCACGGTCAAATCGGCCATCGGGCTTGGCAATCTGTTGTGGATGGGGATCGGCGATACGATCCGCGTCAGCCTCTCGGCCGATCCGGTCGAAGAGGTGAAGGTGGGCTTCGAGATCTTGAAATCGCTCGGCCTGCGCACCCGCGGCGTGCAGATCATTTCTTGCCCGTCCTGCGCGCGTCAGGGCTTTGACGTGATCAAGACGGTCGAGGTGCTGGAAAAGCGGCTGGAACACATCAAGCAACCGATGAGCCTGTCGATCATCGGCTGCGTGGTCAATGGCCCGGGCGAGGCGCTGATGACCGATATCGGCTTTACTGGCGGCGGGGCCGGGGCGGGCATGGT
>JALQTL010000458.1 GCA_023260935.1 Paracoccaceae bacterium | reverse complement strand
ACAGGCCAGCACGAAGACGATGAAATGCTGCATGAAGCTGGCGGGGGCATAAAGACCGGCCAGCAACAGCAGGCCGCCGCCCACACCCAGCAACGTGAACTGGTTGCGCGTCTGCGCCTTGAAGGCGGCCACTTCCTGCGCGCGCCGTTCCTCGGGTGTCAGTTCCTTGGCCTTTTCCTTGGGCTTGGCGGCCGCAATGGCCGCGATCTTGGGTGGCGGCGGCGGATAGGTCACAGCCCCCTGATGCGTAACGGTCGCGCCGCGGATCACGTCATCTTCCATATTGTGGTTGATGACGCCATCCTTCCCCGGTGTAAGGTCGGCCAGCATGTGCCTGATATTGGTGGAATAAAGCGTGCTGGCCTGGGCCGCCATGCGGCTTGGGAAATCGGTATAGCCAACGATGGTCACGCCATTGTCGGTCACGATCTTCTGGTCCGGCACCGTCAGGTCGCAGTTTCCGCCACGCTCGGCCGCAAGATCCACGATCACGCTGCCCGGCTTCATCATCTGAACCATATCCTCGGTCCAGAGCTTGGGCGCCGGGCGGCCGGGGATCAGGGCCGTGGTGATGACGATATCCATCTCGGGGGCAAGCTCGCGGAACTTGGCAAGCTGCTTTTCGCGGAATTCAGGCGATGACGGGGCGGCATAGCCCCCCGTGGCCGCGCCGTCCTGCTTTTCCTCGAATTCAAGGAACACGAAATTCGCGCCCATGGATTCGATCTGTTCTGCCACTTCGGGGCGCACGTCGAAGGCGTTGACGATGGCGCCCAGCGATACAGAGGTGCCGATGGCCGCCAGACCCGCCACACCTGCGCCCACGATCAGCACCTTTGCGGGGGGCACCTTGCCTGCTGCCGTCACCTGGCCGGTGAAGAAGCGGCCAAAATTGTTGCCGGCCTCGATCACCGCGCGGTAACCCGCGATATTGGCCATCGAGGACAGCGCATCCATCTTCTGCGCGCGGGAAATGCGCGGCACCATGTCCATGGCAACGACGGTGGCGCCCTGCTTGGCCACCTGTTCCAGAAGTTCGGGGTTCTGCGCCGGCCAGAAGAAGGAAATCAGCGTCTGGCCCGATTTCAGAAGCTTGGCTTCCTTGGCCTCGGGGCCGCGCACCTTTACCACCACGTCCGCCGCATCATAAAGCGCCTTGGCAGTCTTGACGACCTCGACCCCCGCTTTCTGATAGGCCGCATCCGAGAACCCGGCCCGGGCCCCGGCCCCGGCCTCGATCACGCAGCTATGGCCCAGCTTCTGAAGCTGAACAGCTGAATCCGGCGTCATCGCGACGCGGTTCTCGCCCTCGAAAATCTCTTTCGGTGCCCCGATCTTCACTGTCTCTCCCCCGTTCGTTCAGGTCGTCTGTTCTGGTGCCCTGCCAAAGCAGGTGGCGGGCATCCGGCTGACATAACACCGCGCAAGAATATTTCAAAGGCCAATGCTGCCTTGCGGCAAATCTTGCCCTGCCCCATCAGAACGGGCCGGTGATCCAGCGCCCCGTCCGGCGAGACCAGGCATCGAATTGCGGGCCGAAGTGGCGTTTCAGCCGGGCCTCTTCATCCAGAATGAAGCGATGCTGGATCAGCGCCATGAACCCGATGAGAACCGGCACGCCATGGGGAACATCCCACCACAGGATCGCCCCCGCAAGCACCAGCGCATCGCCCAGATAGATCGGGTTGCGGGAAAGGCGGAACACCCCGCCCGTCACCAGCGCCGCCGGGTCGTTCTTCGGGATCACGGTGGTGCGCCGGGCCAGCATCTGCGCCGCGGCGACGGCCATCAGCGCCAGACCCAGCCCGATCAGCGCCGCGCCAAAGGCCTGCGCCCGCGGCCCGAAGATGCCCCAGGGCACCAGCCGGTCAAGCGCCCAGACCAGGCCCAGCGACAACGCCAGCCAGACGGGCGGAAGATCCGTCAGCTTTGGCAATGGCGCCTCCCTTCTGCGGTCGGGCAGACTTTTCCGTCATTCGGGGGAAAGTGCAAGCAGACTTGTGGACGCCAGGTATTTCAAGTTTGAAACTCCCGCGGCAATCTGCTTGAAGAGGACGCAGATTGAAGGCAGCCTGCCGGAAAAGAAGGAACGCCCGATGACCACCGATTTCGCCGCCACGCGCGCCCTGTTCCACCTGCCCGAAGGGGTGATCTATCTGGACGGCAATTCTCTGGGGCCCCTGCCCCGGGCGGCTTGCGCACGGGTGGAACGCACGATCACGCAGGAATGGGGCGATCTGCTGATCCGCGGCTGGAACAGCGCGGGCTGGATGGACATGCCCGCCCGGCTTGGCGACCGCATCGCCCGGCTGATCGGCGCCGAGGCGGGAAGCGTGGTGCTGGGGGATACGCTGTCGATCAAGGTCTATCAGGCGCTTGCCTCGGCGCTGGAACTGAACCCCGGGCGCAAGGTGATCCTGTCAGATACCGGCAATTTCCCGTCTGACCTTTATATGGCCGACGGGCTGTGCCGCACCCTTGGCGGCGACTACCGGCTTGTCACAGTGCCCCCCGAGGACGTGGCAGAGGCCATTACCGATGATGTCGCGGTGCTGATGCTGACGGAAATCGACTATCGCACCGGGCGCAAGCATGACATGGCGGCCTTGACGGCAAAGGCCCATGCCGTGGGCGTGCTGACGGTCTGGGATCTGGCCCATTCGGCCGGGGCGCTGCCGGTCGATCTGTCGGGTGCCGGCGCCGATTTCGCGGTGGGCTGCACCTATAAATACCTCAACTCCGGCCCCGGGGGGCCTGCCTTCATCTATGTTGCCCCCCGCCACGCCGAAAAGGCGCGCCCAGCCCTTTCCGGCTGGCTGGGACACGAGGCGCCCTTTGCCTTTGACCTTGCCTATCGCCCCGGCGCGGGGATCGAACGGATGCGCGTCGGCACGCCCCCGGTTCTGCAACTGGCCGCGCTGGAAGCCAGCATGGATATCTGGGATCAGGTCGACATGGCCGATGTCCGGGCCCGCTCTCTGGCCCTGTCCGAAGCGTTCATCACCGGGGTCGAGGCGCGTTGCCCCACCCTTTCGCTCGCTTCGCCGCGTGACGGGGCGGTGCGCGGATCGCAGGTCAGCTTCCGCCACCCCGAAGGCTATGCCATCATGCAGGCCCTGATCGCGCGCGGGGTGATCGGCGATTTCCGCGCCCCCGATATCCTGCGCTTCGGCTTTACCCCGCTTTATACCACCTTTGACGATGTCGAGGGCGCGGTGGCCATCCTGGCCGAGATCATGGCGACCGATGCCTGGGACCGGCCCGAATTCAAGACCCGGGCGCGGGTGACATGATCACCATCCGCCCCTATCGCGCTTCCGACCGCGCCGCCTGCCGGCAGGTATTCCAGCGTGCGGTGCGCGAAGGGGCGGCCGGCTTCTATGACGCGGCGCAGCGCGAGGCATGGGCGCCCGAGGTGCCCGCCGACCCTGATCGTCTTGACAAGCTGCGCCATCAGTTGACTTGGGTGGCCGAGGATGACGGCATCATCACCGGCTTCATGTCGATGACCCGGTCGGGGCATCTGGACATGGCCTTTGTGCTGCCCGAGGTGATGGGAAAGGGCCATGCAGCCGCCCTTCACGACAAGATCGTATCTCAGGCGCGGGGGCTGGGTCTTGCCCGGCTGACGGTCCATGCCTCTGAATACTCCCGGCGCTTTCTGGGCCGGCGCGGCTGGGTGCTGGACGGGGTCGAGGTGATCCGCGCCGACAATGGCGCGCAGTGGGACCGCAACCTGATGTCGCTTGATCTTTCGCACACCGGCAGCGGGGCGGTGACCGTTGGCTGACGCGGGCGCCCCTGTGCTGGCCCGGGTTGTGCCAAAGGGTGCCCTGCCCCCGGTGTGCCGCCCGCAGGGCTGGGCTGCGCTGTGGCGCGCGATGGCGGGGTTTTCGGTTCTGTCAAGGAAAGGTGGCGCATCCGCGCTTTCCCTTCCCTGACAGAAAACGGAGAAAACCGATGTCCAACTGCCCTTTCAACCCGGCCGAAGACGGCGCCCAGATGTCTTTTGACGGGCGCATGTCCTATGGCGACTATCTGGCGATCGACCAGATCCTGACCGCACAGCACTGCCTGACGGCGGCCCATGACGAGATGCTGTTCATCATCCAGCATCAGACCAGCGAGCTTTGGATGAAGCTGGCGCTGCATGAACTGGATGCCGCCCGCGCCTGCCTTGGTCAGGACCGCGCGCAAGAGGCGTTCAAGATGCTGGCCCGGGTGGCCCGGATCTTCGAGCAGTTGAACAGCGCCTGGGATGTGCTGCGCACGATGACCCCCAGCGACTATACCACCTTTCGCGAAGACCTTGGCCAATCCTCGGGCTTCCAGTCCTGGCAATATCGGCTGATCGAATATGCGGTGGGCAACCGCAATACGGCGATGCTGTCGCCCCATGCCCACCGGCCCGATATCTCTGCCCGCCTCCAGGCCGAACTGGCGCGGCCGTCGCTGTATCAAGAGGCGATTGCCCATCTGGCCCGGCAAGGCCTGCCGGTGCCGCAAGACGCGCTGGACAGCCCGCGCGACCGGCCCTGGCAACCGCATGACGGGCTGGGGGCGGTCTGGGCCATGGTCTACAAAGACCCCGTTCGCCATTGGCAAGCCTATGAGCTGGCCGAAAAGCTGGTGGATTTCGAAGATTACTTCCGTCGCTGGCGCTTCAACCACGTCACCACGGTGGAGCGCGTGATCGGCTTCAAGCGGGGCACCGGGGGCACCTCGGGCGTGGCCTATCTGCGCCGGATGCTGGAGGTGCGGCTGTTTCCCGAACTCTGGGACATCCGCACCGCGCTGTGATCCTTGCCGGCGGCGGAGGGTACGCCGGCGGCCGGGATTTCGCCCCTTTGACGCCCCGCCCGGGCTGCGATAACCTGCAACGGATGGACTCGGGGGCCCCGTGCCCCCGTCAAAGGATATTGCGATGATCGGTTTCCCGCTTCGGGCCCTGTGCGGCACGGCCCTGATGGTCGGCCTTGCCGCCTGCGTGCCCACCACCACCACATCGACCAGCGGCAGCAACCGCGCGCTTGCCGCCCCGGCCAAGACCGAAGGCATCTATCTTGCCACCAGCGACAGCGGCTTTGCCGTGCCCGCGGTGCCGGCCGAAAAAGTGCCCGATGAATTCGAGCGTCAGGTGGTTGATTTCGACACCGCCGAAGTGCCCGGCACGATCATCATCAACCCGGCCGACAAGCACCTTTTCTTCGTTCTGGGCAAGGGCCGCGCGATCCGCTATGGCATCGCCGTCGGGAAGGCCGGGTTCGAATGGTCGGGGGTGGCCAATGTGACCAACCGCAAGCCCTGGCCCACCTGGACCCCGCCGCCCGAGATGATCGACCGCAAGCCGGAACTGGCAAAGTGGGAAAAGGGCCAGCCCGGCGGGCCGACGAACCCCTTGGGCGCGCGCGCGCTGTATCTGACGACGAACGGGCGCGATTACGGCTATCGCATCCACGGCACCCCGGATTGGTGGTCGATCGGAAAGAATGCCTCATCGGGCTGTATCCGCATGATCAATCAGGATGTGATGGATCTTTACGGCCGGGTGCCCGATGGCGCCAAGGTGATCGTGCTGACGCGGGACGGCAAGATGCCGACGGGGCTGAAATTGCCCCCGCCAGCACCGAAAAAGGCCAAACCCGTGCCCGAGGTAACGCCCGCGCTGGCAAGCCCGGCCGATGCCGCCACGCCCGAAACCCCGGTGACGGCCGTGGCCACGCCTGGCGTGGCTGCGGCGGATGGCCCGATGTCTACCCCGGTGCCGGGCGGCGTTCTGCTGCCACAACCTGCCGCCGCGCCGGAAGCCACCTCAAGCACGGTGCCAGCAGCCGTTGCAGCACCGGCGGCCCCTGCGACCACGGCCCCGGCCGCCGATACATCGCCCGCGGCGGTGGCAGCCTGTGCCGTTCCGCTGGTCAACGGGGTCTGCCCGCAGGGCTGAACGGCCGGCGGACTGGCGCCCCTGCGATCTTCGAAATCAAAAGGCCGCCGGCGGGCAAGCCTGGCGGCCTTTTCCATGGCGCACGGCGCCGCAGGCCCGGCCGTTCAGGCCAGCCAGCTTTCGTAATCGCTGACCAGCAGATGCGTGGGGGCCTCGTCCTCCTCGATCTCGGCAAAACGGCCGATGGATTCGACAAAGATATTGTCTGTCAGATCGTCGTTTACCGTGCTGACCTCGCCAATCAGCACATCTCCGCCCTCGCCCCAGAAAGCATGCCAGTCGCCCGGCATCAGGGTGACGCTTTCGCCCGGGGCCAGTTTCAGCTTTTCGCCCGGGGCATAGGCGCGCTCGATCCCGTCGCAGCGCACCAGCCCGCCCCGATCAGGCGCAAACCGGCCCTGATCGTCAGAGCCGTAAAGTTCCACCACCAGCGTCGCCCCGCCGCGGTTGATGATATCTTCGGCCTTGATGACATGGGTATGCATCGGCGAAAGCTGATCCTGCCGGCTGATCAACAGCTTTTCGGCATAGCACATGCCGCCACCGCGTTGCAGATCGGCCAGCAGGCCGTTGCGCAGGGTGAAAAGGAACAGCCCCATCTGGTCAAACCGCCCCTGCCCGTAATCGGTGATATCCCAGCCGCAGCGCCCGTCGATCACCCTCCGGGCGGTGGTGGCGCGGTCACGAAATTCCTGCGGCGTCCAATAGGCAAAGGGCGGCAGCACAAATCCGTAATGGCGGATCATCTCATCCGCCGCGGCCATGATCTGATTGATGCGACTGCGTTTCATCGAATGGGTCATGGCGGCACTTTCTGCGTGGCGACAAGAGGCGTCGGTTGCGCCAAGTATACCGCCCGCGTTAGCGCCAACAACAGCCTTGTTGCGCCCCGTCAGGCGCTGCGGCGCAGATCGCGGTGCCCGGCCCAATCGGCCACCGCCCGGCCAAAGGCCTGAAACAGGGGCCGGCTGACCGGGTCTTCGGCGGCCCGGTATTCGGGATGCCACTGGACCGAAAGCGTGAACCCCGGCGCATCCTTGATGTAAAGCGCCTCGGGCGTGCCGTCGGGGGCCTGCCCGTCGATCACCACCGCCGCGCCCGGGGTCTTGATGCCCTGCCCGTGCAGCGTGTTCGTCATCACCTCATCAGCCCCGAACAGCCGTGCAAAAACCCCGCCGGGGGTAAAGCGCACCGGATGGCGCAGGGCGAATTTCTCGTCGATCGTGCCATCGGGCGGCATGCGGTGGTTCATCCGCCCCGGCAAATCACGGATTTCGGGGTAAAGCGTGCCCCCCATGGCCACGTTCACCTCTTGAAAGCCACGGCAAATCCCAAGGAAGGGCTGGCCGCGTTCCACACAGGCACGCACCAGCGGCAAGGTGATGGCATCGCGGCAGCGGTCAAAACTGCCATGGGCGGGGGTTTCAACCTCGCCATATTCGCTGGGATGCACATTGGGGCGCCCGCCCGTCAGCAGGAAACCATCGCACAGGTCCAGCAATTCGGAGACCGAGACATAGCGCGGGTCAGACGGGATGATGACCGGAAGGCAGCCCGCGACACCGGCCACCGCGTCAGAGTTCATCGTTCCCCCCGCATGCACGGGATAGGATTCGTTCAGCAGGTTCATGTTTCCGATGATGCCGACCACGGGTCGGCGCCGGGGGCATGGGGTCATTTCGGCACACGCTTCCATTTCACTGCCTGAAGCTTACGGCCCCGTCGTGCCAAGGAAAAGCCCGCAGCACCGCACAATGGCCCTGCAATGCCTCTATTCCCGGCTTTTGACCAAAGAATGGCCATCAACGGTTTTTGATTTGCCTTCCAGCAGGGGGAAGCTTGCACACAAAGCCCGCAACACAGGAGAATTGCGATGACCAGACCCACCGCCGCCGCCTTCTTCATCATCAGCCTTGGCCTTGCCGCCTTGCCCGCCAGCGCGCAGACCATGGATCATTCGGGGCATGGTGGCGCGGCCATGGGCGCGGCGATGGACCACCCCTCGACCATGGCCTTCATGGAGGCCAATGAGAGGATGCATGGCGCGATGGGAATCGAATTCACCGGCGACGCCGATACCGACTTCATCCGTGGCATGATCCCGCACCACGAAGGCGCGGTCGACATGGCCCGGATCGTGCTGGAACACGGCAAAGACCCCGAGGTGCGCAAGCTGGCCGAAACCATCATCGCCGCCCAGGAAGCCGAGATCGGCTGGATGAAGGAATGGCTGGAAAAGAACGCCAAGTAAGGCGGTCTTTTCCCGCATGCGTCACGCCCGGCCGATCACCTCGGCCGCGGCACGCAGGGCGCCCGACCCGTGGGGAATATCCAGCGCGATCATCCCCGCCTCCATCGCGGCAAGGGCGCCCAGCGTCATATGGGCGTTGACATGGCCCATATGCGCCACCCGCAGAAAGCCGTGCCATGCCGGATCGTCCGGGGCGGCCATGCCAAGGCCGATGCCCAGCGTGACGCCCGCCTGACGCTCGGTCCAGTCGCGCAGGCGCGTGGCGTCGGGGGCGCCAAGGCGGGCCGCCGTCACCGCGCGCGACCGGTGCGCCGGGTCCGCCACGTTCAGCGCAATGCGCGGATTGCCAGCCCCCCAGGCATCAAAGGCAGCCCAGACGGCGCGGGCCAGAACCTCGTGCCGGGCCCAGATGTTTTCCAGCCCCTCTTCGTGCAGGATCATCGTCAGCGCCTCGCGCAGGCCGAACAGGTGATGCGTGGGGGCGGTTCCATCCCAGTACTGCCAGAATTCCGACGGCTCGGCCCGCGGCCCCCATGCCCAATAGGGGGTGCGCAGGTCTGACCCTTCGCAGCGCTGCCGGGCGCGTTCAGAGAACCACACAAAGCCCATGCCCGGCGGCGTCATCAGCCCTTTCTGGCTGGCCGCCACCGTGACATCCACGCCCCAGTCATCCATCCGGTATTCGTCACAGCCGAGGGAAGCGATGCAATCCACCGCCAGAAGCGCGCCATGCCCCGCCGCATCCATCGCCGCGCGCAGGGCAGGCACATCGGTGCGGATCGAACTGGCGGTATCGACATGGGTGGTCAGCACCGCCTTGATCCGCCCCTCGCCATCAGCGCGCAGACGGTCCTCGACGCGCGACATGTCGATGGGCGAGGATTTTCCGAAATCCATCACCTCCACATCGATCCCCATCGCTTTCGCGCTTTCCGCCCATGACAGGCCGAAACGGCCCGTGGCCAGCACCAGCGCGCGGTCGCCCCGGCTGAACAGGTTGGCATTCGCCGCCTCCCACACCGCATGACCATTGGCGATGTAGGCTGCCACATGCTGCGAGGTGCAGGCCACGGCGCGCAGGTCCGGCCACATGGCCGCCACCATGTCGGGCAGCGCCCCGGCATAGATGTTCGGCGCCCCCCGATGCATGGCGTTCAACACCCGGTCTGGCATGACCGACGGGCCCGGAATGGCCAGATAAGGACGGCCCCGCGAAAGGTCGGGGGTGGTGTTCGACGTGCTTGCCATGATCGCGCCTTGTGCTGTTGCCACATGGCTAGGGCCAAGCCCTGTCAGCGTCAACATCCGCGATGGAGGCCCCGCCACCTTCGGGCCCTGCCCGCTTGCGGGTGCGGGGGTTTTCGGGCAAGACCCGTTGCAGATACCGCGCAACCAGACGGAGGCCCCGCCCTGACCCCGGACCCCGCCCCGCCCCCAGACCCTGCCCTGCCCCCGCCCCCTGCCGGGGACAAAAGCCCGGCGGCACCTTCCGAAGGCTCCTTGGCACGCTGGTTCTGGCGCACCTATCTGCATCACCAGAAGGGCCTGCTTTTTCTGGCCTTCCTGATCATGGTGATCGAAGGATCCACGCTGGGGGCGCTTTCCTACATGCTGGAGCCGCTGTTCGATCAGGTCTTTGGCGCGGGGGGGGAAGCGTCGCTTTGGCCCATCGGGCTGATGATCTTCGGGCTTTTCGCGCTGCGGGGTGTGACCTCTTTGCTATCGAAGACCCTGATGGCGCGGATCGGGCAACAGGTTGCCGCGCGGATGCAGGCCGATCTCTTGCGCCATATCCTGCGGCTGGACATGGGTTTCTTTCAGCAAAACGCGCCCGGAAAGCTGATCGAACGGGTGCAGGGCGACACGCTGGCGGTGCAGGGCATCTGGGCCGCGCTTCTGATGGGGGTGGGGCGCGATTTCGTCTCGCTGATCGGGCTGTTTGCGGTGGCCCTGTCCATCGACCCATGGTGGACGCTCGCGGCACTGGTCGGCACGCCGCTGCTGATCCTGCCCGCGACGATCCTGCGCAACTATGTGCGGCGCAAGGCGGTGCAGTTGCGTGAACAGGCGGGCGAGCGGGCGACCCGGCTGGACGAGATCTTTCACGGCATTCAGGCGGTCAAGCTGAACCGGATGGAGGCCCATCAGGAAGGCCGCTTCACCCAGATCCTGAACCGCATCGTCACGGCGGAAACCAAGGCCGCCGCCGGGCGCGCAGTGATGCCGTCGCTGGTGGATATCATTACCGGCGTGGGCTTTCTGGCCGTGCTTTTGCTGGGCGGGCGCGAGGTGGCCGCCGGCAACCGCACCACGGGTGAATTCATGGCCTTCTTTTCGGCCATGGTGTTGACCTTTCAACCCCTGCGCCGCCTGAGCGAGATGGCGGGCCTGTGGCAGATGGCCTATGCCAGCCTGATGCGGATCACCGGGCTTCTGGCGACCCGTTCGGCCCTGCACCGCCCTGCCCGCTCAGCCGCGGCGGTGGCCCCGCTGCCCCCCCTGATCCGCGTCGAGGACGTGCATTTCGGCTATGGTGACCAGCCGGTGCTGGCGGGCCTGTCCTTCACGGCCGAGGCCGGGCGAATGACCGCGCTTGTGGGGCCTTCGGGCGCGGGCAAGACCACCGTGTTCCACCTTCTGACCGGGCTGGCCGACCCCGTCCGCGGGCGTATCCTGCTGGGTAATGTGGCCACCACCGATCTGGCCATCGACGACCAGCGCCGGCTTTTTGCCACCGTCAGTCAGGATTCCGCCCTGTTTGACGAACCCTTGCGCGAAAACCTTGTGGTCGGGCAGGCTGATGTATCCGACGACCGGCTGGCCCGGGCCCTTGCCACCGCGCAGGCGGGCGAATTCGTGGCCGCACTGCCGCAGGGCCTTGATACCCCCGCCGGGCCGCGGGGGTCTGTGCTTTCGGGCGGGCAGCGCCAGCGCATCGCCATTGCCCGCGCCCTTTTGCGCGATGCCCCCGTCCTGCTGCTGGACGAAGCGACAAGCGCGCTGGATGCCGCCTCGGAAACCGCGCTGTCCGAGGCGCTGGACAGCGCCGGGGCAGACCGCACGACAATCGTGATCGCCCATCGCCTTGCCACCATCCGCCGCGCGCACAAGATTGTGGTGATGGACAAGGGACGAGCCGTCGAAACCGGCACCCATGACGAGCTTCTGGCCCGGGGCGGGCTTTACGCGCGCCTTCACGCGCTGCAATTCAAGGATGAAGACCAGAAGGAGTAACGCAGATGACCGCGCAAACCGCCGCAGACCGCGTGGTCTGGCAGGTCACGGGGGGCGACCGTTTCAGGTTCCTGCAGGGGCTGGTCAGCAATGATGTGCTGAGGCTGGAAAAGGCCCCCGGCATCGTCTGGGCCGCGCTGCTGACCCCGCAGGGCAAGTATCTGGCGGATTTCTTCATCCTGCGCCCTGAAGGTGCCGATCATCTGCTGATCGACATCGCCGGGGTGTTGGCCGAGGCCACGCTGCGACGGCTGACGATGTACCGCCTTCGCGCCGATGTGAAGATCACGCCCGTGGCCATCGGCGTGACGCGGGGCCTTGGCCCCGCCCCGGCCGGCGCGCTGGATGACCCGCGCCACCCGGCCCTGGGCTGGCGCGCCTATGGTCCCGCCAGCGACCTGCCGGCGGGGGGCACGGCACCGGTCGACTGGGATGCCATTCGCGTGGCCCATTGCATTCCCGAAAGCGGGATAGAGCTTCGCCCCGACGAAACCTATCTTCTGGAAGCGGGGTTCGAAAGGCTGCACGGCGTCGATTTCCGTAAGGGCTGTTACGTCGGGCAAGAGGTGACGGCCAGGATGAAACACAAGACGGAGCTGCGCAAAGGCCTTGTCACGCTGGCCATCGAGGGGGCGGCACCGCCCGGCACCCCGATCCTGCGCGAAGGCCGCGAGGTGGGCACGCTGTTCACCCAATCGGGCAACCGCGCCATCGCCCATGTGCGCCTTGACCGGCTGGGCCCCGGGATGACGGCCGGCACGGCCCGCCTGAGCGCCGAGACGTGACGCGAGAGAAAAACCTTTCAGAAGCATTGAAATGTCGCCGCAGGCCACCATATCTCGCCTTCACGGCGGGTGTGGGCCAACAATATCCGGTAGGCACCTGCCTCTGTCATGCGCAGGACGCATGACAGACATGCAAAACGGGTAATGCCGAATCAAACTGAAACGTTTAGGTTCGCCGAACGCAGAAAACGCAAGAACAAGAATAAAGGACTTCCAGATGACGGGTTTCGTAGACAGCACCGCTTTCAACTACGAACAAGGACAGCGGGCTCGCAAGCTTTTTGCGGCCGTGGTTCTTGCTGCGCTGGATGATGCCATTGCGGATGACAAGAAATACGGCAACGGCCCCGAACAGATCGCCCGCTGGGCCCGGTCGCGCGATGGCCGCGAAGTGCTTTCCTGCGCCGGGATCGACCCGAACGAGCGGGTGGTCAAGGGGTTGATGGAATTCGTGTCGAAGGGCATTCGCACCAGCGTGGCCCTGAGCCGTGAGGAATCGGAACGCCGTCACGCGCTGGAAGCCGAAATGGGCGAAGCCGCCTGATCACGCGCCCGCGATGATTCACAACGCGCCCCTAGCGGGGCGCGTTTTCGTTTCTGGATCAAGGCGTTTCGCGCCAATCTTCACGCAAGGCATGAAGACTGGCCCAAACCGCGCAAGGGCGGTGCATCAGAAAATTCCGTCAGTAAAAGATGGCAGGCTGCGCTGGCGCGATCATTCGAAATCGCGCACGGCAAGCGCGCGGGCGATTTCCACGCGCACCAGCTTTCGCACGTTGCGGGTGATCCGTTCGCCCAAGGAACCGGCCAGTTCTTCGCGGATGATGTCGCGCACCAGATCGCGCAGCACTTCTTCGTCAAAGGCCACTTCGGGTTGGGCATAGGGGTTTTCGTCCGGCTCACGCTCCAGCTCGGCGCGCGCTTCGGCGGCCGCGGCATCGGCCCATGCATCGCCCACGGGCGGTTCTACCCGGCGCATCTGAGGCGGTGCGGCCGCCGCCGTCGCCACGAAATCATCCCCCGCCATCAGGAAATCATCGCCCGAAGCATCCATGCCCCCGGGCGTGGCACCATCGTCCAAGGGCGTCAGGAAATCCGGGTCATCCGACAGGGATACCGAAAGATGCAGGCGCGACCCCAAGGGTTCGGGCCGGCCAAAATCTGCGCCCCTTGCCCCTGCGGCGGCGGGCCCCGGTGCCACCGCATCGCCAAAATCGTCCAGATCGCCCACAGGCGATTCCCATTCATCATCACCCGCCACCGCCGCACCAAGGCGCGAGATGACATGCTGCATATCCGCCGCATCCCCATGCACATCGCCAGACCGATGGAAGACCGGCGACGGATCGGGATCGGCTGACAGAATAACATCCGCCTCATCCTCTGCGCCATGATCGGCCGGCGGGGGCGGCATCCCTGCCAGACCGGCCTTTGGCAAGGCGGGTTCGTCCTCGGGCGCAAAAAGGGCCGCGTCATCCGCAGGGCGGTAGGAATCGTCCCCATCCGATACAACCCGCAAAGCCGGCGTCAGCAACAGCTTGCCCGCCTGCCCGGGCAGGGATTGCGAAACCCGCGGGGCCGAATTCGCGGCGGGGGCCTGTGCGGCATCTGCCGCGGCAGGCCGGCCATGGGGCCGCAACTCTTCGGAAACGAGCCTGCGGATAGAGGAAAGCACATCCTCAATCTCGGTGTTCGTCATCGGATCCGACATCGTACCTGCCCTCGCCTCGTTACCCACATCTCGATCCTGCGGCACGGATATGGTTGCCGGCCAAGTCTAATGCCGCAAGGGCAGTTGCACAAGAAATTGGAACATCAATTCCTATCTGTCCGGTAGCAACCGCCGCCTGCGCAGCCGGGGGCAAGCAAAGGCGGCCACGAAAATCGCCCCAAGCCCGCATCCGCGCCAGATCAGCGGCCCAGCTTTTCCATGATCTTGTCCAGCTTCTTGCCCTGCGCCGAATGGGCGGGGGCGGACTTGACCGCGTTGTAATACTGGGCCGGATCATAGGTCGGAATGCCCAGACCCAGATGCTCTGCCGTCAACAGCCCCATGGTCTGCAACACCGCGTAAACACCCAGATAGCGCTGCGCCTCGGCCTGAATGCGGGTCACGCGGGCGTTCAGCAGTTCCTGTTCCGCGTTCAGCACATCCAGCGTGGTGCGGGCGCCAAGGCTGGCCTCCTCGCGCACGCCTTCAAAGGCGGTCTGTGCGGCACGGATCTGGCGGTCACCCGCCTGCACCTGCGCGCTGGCCACTTCCAGCCCCGCCCAGGCATTGCCAACCGCTTCGGCAATCAGCACCGAAGCCTGGCCAAGCTGGGCGCGGGCACTGTCACGCTGCGCGATGGCCTGCCGCAGCGAAGACGCCTTGGACCCGCCGGAATAGATTTCCTGATTAAGCACCAGGCCGAAGGTCTGCGTATCAACCCCACGGTCATTGCGGCTCAGCGCGGCCTGGCCGGAAAGCGTGGGCAGGAAGTTGGCCTTGGCCACCTGCACGCCCAGTTCCGCGATGGCCACACCGCGTTGCGCCTGTGCAATTGACGGATGCGTCTTCAGCGCCACGGCCCGCGCCTCTTCCATCGTGGCCGGCAGGCGGGGCGTTCGGGGGGCCGAGCGCAGGTTGCCCGGATAGGCGCCGGTGGCAGCCTTGTAAGCCTCGCGCGCGACCATCAGGTCACCTTCGGCCGCCGAAAGCGCGGCACGGGCCGCGGCCAGACGCGCCTCGGCGATCGACACATCTGTCCGGGTGATTTCGCCCACGTCGAAACGGTCTTGCGCCGCGCGCAGTTCCTGCGTGACCAGCCGCATGTTGGCTTCGCGCACGCTGACAAGCTGGCTGCGGACCTGCACATCGACATAGGCCGAGACAGCAGCGAAAAGCACCTCCTGCTCGACCCGGCGCAGCGCTTCCCGCGTGGCCAGCACGGTTTCCTTGCGGATTTCGATCCCCAGTTCGCGGCGCCCGAAATCCAGCAGCATCATGCTGGCTGACAGCTCGAACGTGGTGCGCAGCCCATCGGCAAAGGGACCGTGCGCCGTGGTTTGTGTCCGCTGATAGCCGGAAGACAGGGTGTATTCGATCACCGGTCGCAGGGTGGCCACGGCCTGCGCCACATCTTCATCCGCGGCCCGAAGGGTGGCGGCCTGCTGGTCCAGAAGGTTGGAATTGCGATAGGCCGCGATCAGCGCATCGGTCAGGGTTTCGGCCTGCGCCACAGGGGCCGCGACAACAAAGGCCGCCACTGTCAGGGCTTGAAAGATGCTGCTGCGCATGACCGCTTTGCTCCTGCATGCTCGTTCCGCCCGGGCGGACCCGGACGTTTATTCGGTTCGTCTGTTCCGTCGGGCTTCAGCCGGCAGGCGTGGCCCGTTTCCCTTAAAGGACGAAGCCGCGGCTGGCGCCGAAGCCGGGCAGAACGGGCGCGGACGCATTGAAGGCAAAGCGCCAGTTCATCCGGCCATCCAGCTTGTAGCCGACGCGGGCCACGCCCAGATCGCCTTCCATGAACACGGCGCCAATCCGCCCGCCGTCCTTCAACTGGTCGACCAGCGCCTGCGGCACGGTCTCAACCCCGCCCTGAATGGTGATGACATCATAGGGACCATGCTTTGCCGCCCCCGCGGCCAGCGGGCCCACGATCACGGCGGCGTTGTCGACCGATTCCGACGAAAGCGTGTGCTGCGCATCGGCGGCAAGGGCCTCATCCTCCTCGACCGCCACGACCGCGTCGGCCAGCCGCGCGATCACCGCCGCCGAATAGCCAAGGCCGCAGCCCAGATCCAGAACCACCTCATCGGGGTGAATGTCCAGCGCGTCCAGAAGCTTGGCCAGCGTGCGCGGTTCAAGGACAACGCGGTTCGGGCGAATCTGGACGTTTTCGCCCACATAGGCCGCCTCGCGCTTGTCGCGCGGCACATAAACCTCACGCGGGACGCTGAGCATGGCTTCGATGATCGGGAACTTCGTCACATCCGAAGGCCGGACCTGCGTATCAACCATCATCACGCGGCGGGTGGCGAAATCGGTCATATCTCTGAACTCATCGGTCTAGTTCTGTTCTCTTCCGTCTTGCCATAGAACAGATGCCGGGGCAACGGGACAAACCGGGCCAAGCCTTCCACCTGTTGCGCTTTTTCGCCGCGTGTGGTGGGCGCGGCCCAGTTACCTTGCCGCCCCGGGCCGCAACGATGGCGCAATCACCTGCAAGGCCGCCGTGGCGGCAGGTGTCAGCGCGAAACTGCACATCACGCCAAGGTCGACCGGCTGACAGGGGCCGTTGTCATCCTCGGTCCAGTCGGGCGGGTTCAGGAACCAGACGGCGGCATCATCGCCATCGACATCCTGAAAGAACACGGCCGAAACCTCGGGCGCCTGCACGCCGGCGCCCAGATCGGCGTGATAGGGCTGCTCGGCCGCCCAACCCTGCGGCAGATCAAAGGCAAGACCCGTCGCCTGATCGACAAAACTGCATTGCGCCTCGGCACAGCGATAGGGCACCGCCACCGCCAGTTCCAGCGGTGGCACCAGCACCACGCCCGCCCCGTCTGCGGGCGGCACGCGAACCTGCTGTTCGAAAACCTCGGCACTGGAAAAGGCCGAAATGAGGTATTCCCCCGGCTTCAACGCCACGGTCCAGGGCCCAGCCGTGGCTTTCGGTTGCAGGATCAGGGCGGCCAGCATGTCGGCATCTGCCGGCAGGTCCAGCGGTGCTGCCGACCATGTCACCGACAGGTAGGCGAATTCGGGGGGCAAGGCAAAAGTCATGCTGACCTCTTCAGCCCCGGCAAGGGCCGGCAAGGCCAGAACGACAAGACAGCCGGGAAACAGGCGCAGCATCAAAAGGCCCCGGGCAACGGAAGGTCGCCAGATGAACCGAGGGTTGCGCCGAACGCCGCATTTTGGCAAGTCCCGACGGGCGGACAAGGGCCAGCGATCACGCGCCAGTGATGTAGGGCCAGTCTTCGTGGGTCAATCATTGTGGGCATGTCATCGTGCCCGAACGGGCTTCCCTGCGCCCCTTGCTTCAAACCAGCCGCAAGCCCCGCGCCGCCGCCCCCTCGCGCCGCAGGGCGGCTGTGGCGGTGACGGCGATGTCGGCCGCCGTCAGCCCGGCCCATTCATACATCTGGGCCGGCGAGGCCTGATCGATGAAGCGGTCGGGCAGGACCATGGTGCGGATTGCCCTGCCCTTTTCCAGTTGCCCGCTGGCCGCAAGGTAATGCAGCACCAGCGCGCCAAAGCCACCCGTCGATCCCTGTTCCACCGTGATCAGCGCGCCATGCCCATCCAACAGCCGGTCGATCAGATCGGTATCCAGCGGCTTGGCAAAGCGGGCGTCGGCGACGGTGGCCGAAATCCCCGATGCTTCCAGCAGCTCGGCCGCCTTCAGTGCCTCGGCCAGATGGGCGCCAAAGGACAGAAGCGCCACATCCGCCCCCTCGCGCAGCACCCTGCCCTTGCCGATGGCCAGCGGCGTGCCGCGCTCGGGCATTTCCACCCCGATCCCTTCGCCCCGCGGGTAGCGAAAGGCGATGGGGCCGCTGTTATGGGCAACGGCAGTGGCGATCATGTGGCACAGATCCGCTTCATCGCCGCAGGCCATGACCGTCATGTTCGGCAGATTGGCAAGGAAAGCCGTGTCAAAGGCGCCCGCGTGGGTGGCACCGTCCTGCCCCACCAGACCGGCGCGGTCGATGGCAAAACGCACGGGCAGGTTCTGAAGCGCCACATCATGCACGATCTGGTCATAGCCGCGTTGCAGGAAGCTGGAATAAATGGCGCAAAAGGGCTTCATCCCGCTGGCGGCAAGGCCTGCGGCGAAGGTGACGCCATGCTGTTCGGCAATGCCCACATCAAAGACCCGCGCCGGAAAGCGCCGTGCCATCACATCCAGCCCCGTGCCCCCCGGCATGGCGGCGGTGATGCCCACGATCCGCGGATCGCGCGCGGCTTCCTCGGTCAGCTTCTGGCCGAAGACGGCAGTATAGCTGGGGGCGTTCGACTTCGCCTTGACCTGATGGCCGGTTGCCACATCGAACTTCGACACGCCGTGATATTTGTCATCGGCCCCTTCGGCAGGGGCATAGCCCTTGCCCTTGACGGTGACGGCATGGATCAGGACCGGCCCCGTGGCCCGTGCCCGCGCGGCCCGCAAGGTGGCCAGAAGCTGGCCCATGTCATGCCCGTCGATCGGGCCGATGTATTCAAAGCCGAATTCCTCGAACAGGGTGGCCCCGCCCGGCATGCCTGTCACCATCGCCCTTGCCCGCCGCGCGCCTTCGCGCATGGGGCCGGGCAGATGCGATTCAACGCCTTCGGCCACGGCCTTCAGCGTGGCAAGCGGCCCCTTGGCGGCAATATCGTTCAGATAGCGTTGCAGCGCCCCCACCGGCGGGGCGATCGACATGTCATTGTCGTTCAGGATCACGAACATCCGGCTTTTCAGGTGGCCGGCGTGGTTCATCGCCTCATAGGCCATGCCGGCGGTGATGGCACCATCGCCGATGACGGCGATGGTATCGCCCACCGGCATCCCCATCTCGCGCCCCACCGCAAAGCCAAGCGCCGCGCTTATCGAGGTCGAGGAATGCGCCTCGCCGAAGGGATCGAAATCGGATT
>JALQTL010000197.1 GCA_023260935.1 Paracoccaceae bacterium | reverse complement strand
GCTGAACCGAGATCCAATAATTTCTTCAGCCAAGAGTTTGCTAGGGAAAACAAGCATGAAGATAGAAATAAGTGTAATGTGTAGAGGTTTCATGTCTAAAACCACCTTCAACGGTCACCACGATAATTCATAAATAATTTTTCCCTACGCGTTCGATAGTGTCAATGGGTTTCGGACGCGATTTAATAGGCCGTGCTCGGTTAGGGCTGGCGTTAGGGTCAAGTTTATGACGCCTAATTATTTCCTGATATAACAGAAGCTTAGGGGCAATAGTGGCGGACGGGAAGGGATTCGAACCCTCGAGACGGTTCCCCGCCTACACACTTTCCAGGCGTGCGCCTTCGACCACTCGGCCAACTGTCCTTGCGCGCTTGTTAATCGCGACTGGGACAAAGATGCAAGAGGCGATTTCCCGATCCTCCCGCAAGAACGCCGCTGTTTCCGGGAGCCGCCCCCCCTGCGATGACGGCCATCGGCGCGGCGGGCATCGCGGAGGAGAGGATCATCTGTGCCAGATCGGGGGCGAGTTCGGCGGTGATCGTGTGAACATCGCGGCACAGGCGGTGGCCATCGACGACCCGGCACGCAAAGCCGACATAATCGCCCACAGCCACGGGGTGCAATGGGTTGCGCCAGGCGATAGCCCCCTTGGCCACGGCGATCTCTCGCGAGTCCTCGCACCAGATCAACGCCGAGAAATCCTCGGGTGAAACCCAGATCACTATGCCGCGCATTGTCTGCTCTCCAAGCTTTTCGCCCTTAACGCTCCGCCCATTTGCCAAAGTACACTCTAGATTGCGCAACCTGTGGACAAAAGAGGGTGTTCTGTATCATGTTGGCGCTGTTTGGCGTCACCTTTTGATCATTGTGATACTATTAAGCGTCAACCCCCAGGCCCAACCAGATCAGGATGCGCACAAGCCATGCAATTCAAGGCAGCAGACCCTTCGGCATTGCGGATGATCCTGAGCCACAACCTTCAGGCGCTGACGGCCGATATTGCCAACCACAGCGAAATGTGTCGCCAGATCGGCGTGAACCGCACGCAGTTCAACCGCTACCTTGCCGGATCGGCCTTTCCGCGGCCTGATGTGCTGTATCGGATCTGCAGGTTCTTCAACGTGGATGCGAACATCCTGCTGGAACCGCTGGCAGACCGCCGCAAGCCGCAGACCGATGCCCTGACAGCCTTGCCCCCGCAGCACCGGCCCTTTGATCACTACCTTCTGCCAGACGGCATCTATCGATACTGGCGTAAATCATTTCGCCAACCGGAAAAGGCCTATCAGGGCATGGCGCTGATCGTCACGACAGAGGAAGGCAAGCTTTGGAAAGGGTATGACATCCACAGCCAGCCCATGCGCGAAGGGTCTGCTCGTCATGCCCGCAGCACAAAGTATCAGGGCCGCCTGATCCAGCAGTTCGACGGCTTCACCCTGCTGTCACGCACGCCCTACAACGACATGATGAACCTGACCTATTTCGAATACGGCCTTGACTCCATGCCCGAGTATTACAGCGGCCTGACCTTCGTGACGCAACGCCGCCTGCCCGAGGCGAACAGGTTGTCTGCCATCGTCATGCGCCGCCTGAACGACAGTTGCGGCGCGCGCCTCGCCTGTGCGCGGCACTGCGGCACCATGCCGTTCGACGCGGTGCCGGAACCGGTGCGAAAAGCGCTGAGACGGGTGCCCGACGGTCTGTAATGCCTTGCCCCGGGCACGGGCGACCGGCGCCGCTTTGCCGTCAATCCACCAAAGCTATGACGACCCTGCGGTTCTGGCGACCCTTCTTTTCGATCTTGGTAATCTCGACCTGGCCAATTTCGCCCGTACGCGCGACATGGGTGCCACCGCAGGGCTGAAGGTCTACCTGATCGTCGCCCGCGCCGATCCGCACAAGGCGGACCCTGCCCTGCCCCATGGGCGGCATGACCGACATGGTTTTCACAAGTCCCGGATTGGCAAGCAGCTCCGCATCGGTGATCCATTCGTCCGTCACCGGCAGATCGCGTTCGGCAAGCGCGTTCAAAGCGGCCGTCAATGCGGCCACATCCTGCGGGGGGTCGGGCATATCGAAGTCCAGCCGCCCCCGGTCGGCACCGATCTGCCCACCCGTCACCGGCAAGGGCACAACGACCGACAACAGGTGCAGGGCGGTGTGCATCCGCATGTGCCGAAAGCGTCGCGCCCAATCCAGCCTTTGTGCAAGCCGGGTGCCCTTGGGCGGCAAGGGGAGCGGTTCTGCTGGCACCAAGGCGACGAAGCCACCTTCGACCTTGACGGCCGTTGCAATGGAAAGCCGCCCGCCCTGCCACGAGATCACGCCGGAATCCCCCGGCTGACCGCCCCCTGTGGCATAGAACACGGAACGGTCGACGATGATCCCGCCCTCGGGCGTGTGGCCCAGCACGACCGAGTCGCAGTCCTGCTGATAGGGATGGTCGCGGAAAAGCAGCTCAGTGGTCATCAGCGTGTCTCGCCATCGGTTTCATCCTGCCCCGGCGCAGAGGAAGGGGTTAGCCCTTCGCCGGGGGTTAGATCCCTGCGCAGCGCGGCCGGGGCTTGCGTGGGGGCAACCGCCGGTGCCGCCGGTCCGGCCACGGCGGGGGCCGTCTCGCCACGGATCGCGCGGGCCAGATCGCCCACGTTGCGCAAGTTGATATCGCGCTGCGCAAAGGGAATCTCGATCCCCTCGGCCGCAAAACGACGCGAGATTTCGTGGTTGATCTCGCTGCGCACGGACAGGCTGAAATTCACGTCCCGAAGGATCAGGCGGATCTCGAAATCCATCGAATCCGCGCCGAAGCCCTGAAACACCACCACCGGCGGCGGGGTCAGCACGGCCAGGGGCTGCGCCTCCGCAATCTCACGCAGGATCTTTTCCACCTTGCGGGTATCGGACCCATAGGCCACGCCTACCGGCACGATCAGCCGCCCCGACAGGTTGAACCGCGTCCAGTTCGTTACCTGCCCGGCCACCAGATCAGTATTGGGCACGATCACATCGGTGCGGTCAAAAGTCTGTATGCGGGTTGACCGGACAGAGATCGACTTCACGATCCCCTGAACGCCGCCAACTTCGATCCAGTCCCCCTCGCTGACCGGGCGCTCGATCAGAAGGATGATCCCCGAAACGAAGTTCGACACGATGTTCTGAAGGCCGAAACCAATGCCCACGGAAAGCGCACCCGCCACGATCGCAAGGCCCGAAAGGTCCAGCCCCGCCGTATTGATGGCAATCAACCCGGCCAGAAAGATGCCGATGTACCCCGCGCCCGAAATCATCGCGTTGCGGGCGCCCTGATCCAGCTTTGTCCGCGGCAGGATGGTGGTTTTCAGCGCGCCCTGGAACATGCGTGTTACCGCATATCCGATGGCAAAGACGGCGGCGAAGATCATGAAGTCGGTGGGCGAAATCCGCGTCTGGCCGATCTGGAAGCCTTCGCGAAGCCGCGTCCAGATCTCGGTCAGGTCAGCTACCCGGGCACCCCAGACAAGCGCGAAGACCGGCAGTGCCGCGAGCATCAGCGCGAAGCCAAGCAAGACCGGCACCAGCGCCTTTTCGCCATCATCCTCGGCATGGGTAATCAGGGCATAGATGTCCCGCAGCAGCCCTTGCAGGATGAACAGAACACCGATCAGCACCAGCGACGTGGCGGCAGGATAGACCATTGCCTTGGCCGCCGGCATATAGCCAATCGCCGCCAGAAGCGGGCCGACAATGCCAATGATCGTGGCCGCCCGCGACAGGAAACCCGTCACCCGAATGCGAAAGCTGCCTTCGTCATCCTCGGCCGTTTTCTGGATTTCCTTGGGCACACGCAGCAACCGGCCCGCCCGCCACAGCACAAAGGCGGCCACCAGCAGCATCGGGAAATCCATCACCGCCTGCGCGGCATCCGATACTACCTGACTGTCGAAAAGGATGGCGCGCAGCGTTTCGGCCGCCAGAAGCAGGCCGTAAAGGGTGCAGAGCATCCGTCCCTCGGCCCGCCGTTCGGGCGCAAGTGGCAGCGGTGTCACATCATCCGATTTCGGGAAAAGCCGCCCGCCCACCCAATAGATGAGAAAGAAGGCAAGGCCCGCAACCGGCAAGCCGACAGCCAGTTTCGTACCCTCGATGCCCAAGATCCCCGAAAGCTGAAGCGCCCCTGACAGCGCCAGCATGCCGATGAACGGCAGGACGATCTGGCCCAGACTGATGGCCAGCGCCGAAATCCGCATCCCCCGCGCCGACCAGCGCCGCAAGAGCCGCCCGATGATCATCTGAACAAGTGCCCACCCGCGCGAGATGGCGGCAATCGCCAGCAGTAGCAGAAACAGGATGGCCGGCAGGTTGTTCAGCAGGTTCTGCCGTGCTGCCGGCAGGGACCAGCGGACGCGGATTTCGTTCACCACGGTGGCGGTCGCTGCCGCGAAGGCCTGATAGGCCGCGCCCCAGTTCGCCGGGTTCAGCGGCGATGGCAGCAGCCGCAAGAGCTCCTCCGCCTGCCGGTCGCGCAGCACCCGGTCAATCTCGCGGATCAACCCGTCCGCCTGGCTGTAGGCCTCGACGGCGGCGATGCTGGGGGCCTGCAAGGTGACAAGCTGTTCGTTCAACTGGGCCCGACGGGTCGCAATTTCCTCGGCCTCCGTCTCGCCTTCGGCGGGGACAGGGCCCAGCGCGGCGATCTGCGCGCGCAAGGTGGCAATCCGTGACGAATTGGCGTTCTGGGCGCCCAGAAGGGCTTCGCGCCAGTCGACAAGCTGCCCTCGAAGCTTGTCAAGTGCGGCCGACTCTGTGGCGTTATCCGCCACCGCCTTTTCCGCCCGGTCAGCAAGTGCCCCCCAAGCGGTGTAATCCAGTTGACCGTCGGCCGTCAGCGGGGCCGCGGATGCTTGCTGGTTCGTTGTTTCAGCCCCCGGCGGGGTCTGGCCCAACACCTGCACCGGCAAGCCCGCCAGCATGAACAGAACCAGCGCCGCCAAAAGGAAACGCTGCACAGCAACGCCCCCGCGGCCGACCGTCATCAGGATAGGATGCGTCATGCGTCTTCGAATACCGACGGCAGATTGCGCGCCGGACGATCAAGCCACTCAGGCACAGGCAAGCCCTGTTCCTTCAGGAAGGCCGGGTTGAACAGCTTGGATTGATAGCGGTTCCCATAGTCGCACAGGATGGTGACAATGGTATGCCCTGGCCCCATATCCCGCGCCATGCGGATGGCGCCGGCAATGTTGATCCCCGAAGATCCGCCAAGGCAAAGGCCTTCTTCGGACAGCATGTCAAAGACGATCGGCAGCGCCTCGGCATCGGGGATGCGATAGCTGAAATCAGGCGTGAAGCCTTCCAGATTGGCGGTGATGCGGCCCTGCCCGATGCCTTCGGTGATCGATGTGCCCGGCGCATCAAGCTTGCCCGTGGTGTAAAAGGCATGCAGCGCCGCACCTTCGGGATCGGCCAGCCCGATCTTCACACCCTTGGGCTGCAAGGCCATGCCCACCCCGGCCAGCGTGCCGCCAGACCCGACAGCACAGATGAAGCCGTCCACCTTGCCATCCGTCTGATCCCATATCTCTGGCCCGGTGGTTTCGATATGGGCCAGCCGGTTGGCCACATTGTCAAACTGGTTCGCCCAGATCGCGCCATTCGGTTCGGTGCGGGCCAG
Organism: Paracoccaceae bacterium; assembly: GCA_023260935.1. Lineage (GTDB taxonomy): Bacteria > Pseudomonadota > Alphaproteobacteria > Rhodobacterales > Rhodobacteraceae > Pseudotabrizicola. The sequence goes on along the minus strand of JALQTL010000197.1, from coordinate 3,119 downwards.
CGTTTCGGCCAGACGCCCCGAATAGCGCACATAATTGTTGGGGTTGCGATAGGGCGCGGCCGGAACCTGCACCAGCTCTGCCCCCGCGAGCTGCAACATATCCTTCTTTTCCTGGCTTTGCGTCTCGGGGATCACGATCACGGTCTTGAAGCCCATGCTGGCCCCCACCAGCGCCAGCCCGATGCCGGTATTGCCGGCCGTGCCTTCCACGATGGTTCCACCCGGCTTCAATGCGCCGCGCGCCACGGCATCACGGATGATGTAAAGCGCCGCCCGGTCCTTGACCGATTGCCCGGGGTTCAGAAATTCGCATTTGCCAAGGATCGTGCAGCCGGTCTGTTCAGAAGCCTTCTTCAGCTTGATGAGCGGTGTGTTCCCGATGGCTTGCGCCAGATCGCCGTTGATGCGCATGGAATGATCCTTGTTCTTCTTGCCTAAGGTGTATGTGCCTTGCCCGGCAAACTCAAGAACGGGGCAAATGAAAAGGAAAAAGGGGCGCCCAGCGCCCCTTTTTGTGGAACATGGAGGGGGTCAGTCGGCCTTTGCGACGAACAACCCGTCTGCAACCAACCCCTCGTAGCATTCATCAAGGCTCTTTTTCGCCCGGTCGATCAGGATGTCGATCTCCTCCGGGGTGATCACCAGCGGCGGGGCAATGATCATCCGGTCCCCCACATGGCGCATGATCAGGTTGTTGGCAAAGCACCGCTCGCGGCAGCGCAGGCCCACCGTGCCCGTTTCGCTGGCAAAGGCGGCCCGCTTGGCCTTGTCGGGTGTAAGCGCGATTGACCCCATCAGGCCCACAAGCTTCGCCTCTCCGACCAGCGGATGATCCACCAGCGCGTCCCAGCGTTCCTTCAGATAGGGATGGGCCACGTTGCGCACATGGTCGATAATGTTTTCCTCTTGCATGATGCGCAGGTTTTCCAGCGCCACCGCCGCCGCGACCGGGTGGCCCGAATAGGTGTAGCCGTGGAAGAATTCGCCCCCCGAACCCACCACCTCGGCCACCTCGTCACAGACGATGGACCCACCGATCGGCTGATAGCCCGAGGACAGACCCTTGGCGATGGTCATGATATGGGGCTTGATGCCAAAGGTTTCGGACCCGAACCAGTTGCCGGTGCGGCCGAACCCGGTGATCACCTCATCGGCAATCAGCAGGATGCCATACTTGTCGCAGATGCGCTGGGTTTCCGGCCAATAGGTGCTGGGCGGAACGATCACGCCCCCTGCGCCCTGGATCGGCTCGCCGATGAAGGCAGCCACCTTGTCAGCGCCCAGTTCAAGGATCTTTTCTTCCAGCTGGCGGGCACGGGCCAGGCCGAAATCGGCCTCGGTCATGTCACCGCCCTCGCCCCACCAATAGGGTTGGTCGATATGCTCGATCCCTTCGATCTTGCCGCCATGGGCATGGATCGGCTTCATCCCGCCAAGGCTGCCGCCCCCCATCGTGGACCCGTGATAGCCATTCCAGCGGGCGATGATCGTCGTCCGCTCCGGCTGGCCCTTGACCTGCCAGTAGCGGCGCACAAGGCGGATGTTGGTGTCATTGGCTTCCGACCCCGACCCGGCAAAGAACACATGGTTCAGATCGCCCGGTGCGAGTTCGGCAATCTTGGCCGCCAGCGCAATGGCCGGCACATGGGTGGTCTGGAAGAAGGTGTTGTAATAGGCCAGCTCGTCCATCTGACGGGCCGCCGCCTGCCCCATTTCCTTGCGCCCATAGCCGATGTTCACGCACCAAAGGCCTGCCATGCCATCGATGATGCGGTTGCCTTCGCTGTCGGTCAGCCAGACGCCTTCACCGCGCGTGATCACCCGCGCGCCCTTGGCCGCCAGCCCGGCCTTGTCGGTAAAGGGATGGAAATGATGCGCCGCATCCAAGGCCTGAAGCTCGGCCGTCGGCAGGTGGTTGGTGATCTTGAGGGGCTGGTTCATCGTAAGGCCTTTCGGAATCGGCAGGGCGCGAAGCCCCGGCTTTCCCGAAGGATATGATCAAACCCGGCCGGGTTCAAGAAATTTGATCAAATTAAGCGCCGCCATCCCGACGGATCAGATCTCGCCCTGCTCCAGCGCCGCGCGCACCTGGTCGATCCCCTGGGCAATGTCACGCTCCATCGCGCCGCGCAAGGCCCCCGCATCGCCCGCCCGCATCGCGGCCAGCGCTTCCAGATGCCGGTCGGGCAATGCGTCGCGGCCAAAGCGGGCGCAGACCACCCGCAGCGAAGGGCCAAAGCGCAACCACATCGACCGCGCCATATCCACAAGAACTGGCGCCTCGGATGCTTCGTAAAGGCAGAAGTGGAACGCATGGTTCGACGCCAGATAGCCCGGCACGTCACCAGCCTGCACGGTCCGGTCCACGTTGTTGTCGATCCGCTGCAACTGCTCGATCAGCTCGGGCGTCAGATGCGCCGCAGCCATCTCGGCCAGCTTCGGCTCGATCGTCAGGCGGGCAAAGGCCACCTGCTCCAGCATCGCCTCGGTCATCTTCGGCACCACCACCCGGCGGTTGCCCTGCGGTTCCAGAGCGCCCTCGGCCGAAAGCCGCCGGATCGCCTCGCGCACCGGGGTCATCCCGGCATCAAGCTCCTGCACCAGCCCCTGAATGGTGACGGCCGCCCCCGGTTCCAGATGCCCGAACAGGATCATGTCGCGCAGCCGCGCATAGGTGACCTCGTGGGTCGGTATCTTCCGGCTGTCCGCGTCCATCGGTTCCCCCGTGCATGGGGTCTGATATGACGCCTTGGGCCGCGCAATCAAGATGTGATCAAATCAGCGGCTCATATTCGAAACGGGTGGCGTCGCCCTGCCAGCCCTGCCCGCTCAGATCATGGACCACCGCGCGGACACAGGCGCCGGTGAAACTGGCATTGCCTGCCCCCTTCGCCCAAGACGACCGAGGCCCCCCGTTCCGGCCCAACTGGCCACCCGCCTCCGTCGCGGGTGATCAGGGCCGCATTGAACTTGTGACGGTTGGATCAGGTGGTCATCGGCGTGACGAGCTTGTCCGTCCCGCCTGATGTCGGGCAGGTCATCATCACATCACCCCCGTGCAGCGCGCGTTCCCGCGAACAGCGCGCATGCCGCTCGGCCAATAGCGCCTGCACCATCAA
>JALQTL010000439.1 GCA_023260935.1 Paracoccaceae bacterium | reverse complement strand
CGACGCGGGCGGTCGAGGTCAGGCGGACCTTGAGGCCGCGCACCTTGCCGACCACGCGGCCGTTCACCACCACGTCGTCCGCGATGCACTCGCCCCGCACCGTGGCGCCCTCGCCGACGGTCAGCAGGTGGGCGCGGATGTCGCCTTCCACCGTGCCTTCGACCTGAATGTCGCCGGTGGTGCGCAGATTGCCCACGATCGTCAGGTCGGAAGACAGGATAGAGGCCGAGGCTTTGCCCTTGGGGGCCGTAGGCGTGAATTCCATGCTGGTTTTCGCCGTAGGTTCGGGGGCCTTCTGCTTGTCGTCCGCCTTGGGCCCGGGTTCGTTGATTCGGCTCTTAGAAAACATGGTTCGCTGCCTTTATGAAGGTCATCGGATTCACGGCTCTGCCGCCGATGCGGATTTCGTAGTGCAAGTGGGTGCCGGTGGAACGGCCAGAATTGCCCATATCACCGATGCGGTCGCCGCGCGATACCCTATCGCCGACGTTCACCCGGATCGCTGACATGTGAGCATAGCGCGTTTCGATGCCGAATTCATGCTTGATCTTGACCAGACGGCCATAGCCGGAATCCCACCCGGCATGCACCACCACGCCGTCCGCGGTGGCATAGATCGGCAAGCCATAGGCACCCGCCATATCGGTGCCTTCATGCATGCGGTTGCCCATGCCCTTGGGATCGCGACGGTATCCGAATCCGCTGGTCCAGCGGAACCCCCCCTTTACCGGCATGGCGAAAGGGGCCTTGAAGGCGGCCAGACGATACAGGTTCATCCGGTCCAGCCCCTGCAGGATGGCATTGGCCCGAATCTCTTCGGCATGGGCTTCGCTGCCCTTGGTGGAAAGCGACAGCGGTGTCAGCGGCCCGCCCTGACCGGAATAACCGCGCCGAACCTGGTTCAGCAGCTCGTCCGGCGACATGCCGGCTTCGCGGAACATCTTGTCCAGCGGTTCCATCGAAACGGAAACGGCCTCTTCCAGCTTGCTGAAGATCTCGTTGTTGCGGGCCTGAAGCGCGCGCTTTTCGGCAAGGATCGTCTCGGCCCGTTCGGCGGCCTTTTCGGCGGCACCTTCCATCAGGTCGCGTTCCTGCGCCGTGGCGGCCAGCGCATCCTTCACGATATCCAGCGTATCCAGCGCATCCTTGGCCCGGCCCGCTTCGGTGCGCACCGCGCCCGTCTGCGAGGCCAGCGCCATATGCGCAACCTCGGCCTTCTCGCGGGCTTCGTCACGTTCCTTGATCGTGCGGCGCAGGGTGTTCTGGATCACGTCGATCCCGGTTTCCAGTTCGCGGCGCCGGTCTTCCGAGGCCAGCAGCCGCGACTGCATCTCGGCCACCTGTTCCATCGCCAGCGTGAAGCGGCCCTGCGCGCGGGCGGCTTCTTCGGCGCGGATGTCACGGTCCTGGCTCAGCGAGGTCAGGCGTTGTTCATAAAGAGACTGGCGCAGGGCGGCCTGATCGCGGGCCGATCCGGCGCCGATCGAATCCATCAGGATGATCGCGGTGGCCAGAATGGTCCAAGCCAGTGTCAGGCTTCCGCCCAGCAGGGCAACGGCCTGCGTGGCGGGGCGCAGGCGAATGAATCGGGTATCCCGGTCAGATTTCAGGAACAGCCGTTTCTCGGGAAAATGGCGTTCCAGGGTCATGTTGACCCGATAGGCAAGGCGCGTCAGCACGGGGCGATGTCCATTCGTTTCCTCTTGCTTGGGCGGCCGCCCATGCCAGCAGGCATGCAGCGGCAAAGTCTGATTAGCCCCGGCCATCCCGGCCTGCAACAAATTTGACCAATTCCCTGAAATGCATGCCGCTTCAGGCTGCAAAATCGGCGGGAACCTGCCGACGGGCTGTCAGCGGGCGCTCAGTCTGCGGCCGGTTCGCGGCTGCGCTCTTGGGTCAGCGGCCAGTAGAAATCGGGGGGCAGGCCGGCATCGGCGCGCTTTTCCTCGTTGAAGGGGGGCTTCAGCGCGCCGTGGAAATACTGCCGCACAAGGGCGTGGAAAACATCCTTTGGGTCGGTCCCGTCGCGGCCGCACAGCCAGTTGAACCATTTTGACCCATAGGCCACATGGCCAACCTCCTCGGCATAGATCACCTCCAGCGCGGCCACGGCGCCGGAATCGCCGGCCTTGCGGAAGATCTCGATCATGCCGGGGGTCACATCCAGCCCGCGCGCTTCCAGCACCATCGGCACCACGGCAAGCCTGCCATGCAGATCGTCCCGGGTGTCTGCCGCCGCCCGCCACATTCCGGCATGGGCGGGCAGGGCGCCGTAATGGCTGTCCATCGCCTCAAGACAATCGCAGATCAGGTTGAAATGCTTGGATTCCTCGGCCGCGGCCTTGACCCAGTCATCGTAAAAGCCGATGGGCATCGGCTGGTCGGTGAAGCGGGCGATGATATCCCAGTGCAGATCAACCGCGTTCAACTCGATATGCGCCACGGCATGCAACAGGGCCTGACGCCCTGCCAGCGTTCCGGGCCTGCGCCGGGGCACATCCCTTGGCGCCAGCAGATCGGGCTTTTCCGGGCGCGCGGGGAAATCGGGCGGCACCGCATGGCCCACGGGCAGCGGCGTGCCGGCATCGCGCGCGGCAAACCACGCCGCCGCATGGGCGCTTGACAGCGCCGTCTTGGCGCGGCCATCCGCCGTCGTCAGCACCTCGACCGCCATTTCCGCCAGAGTCGACGCCATCCTTGCCCCCGTTCCCGTGGCCCGCCGGCCGGATGCGGCACCCGCAACCGACCGCCGCGCCAGATTTTCCTGAAGTGCCAGATTTTCTCAAAGTGCCTCTGCCGCCGCCAGAACCTCGTCGGCATGGCCCTTGACGCTGACCTTGGGCCAGACCCGCGCGATCCGGCCATCCCCGCCGATCAGGAAGGTTGTCCGCTCGATCCCCATATAGGTCTTGCCATACATGCTTTTTTCCACCCAGACGCCATAATCTTCACAGGTGTGGCCCTGTTCATCGCTGGCAAGGATGATCGACAGCCCGTGCTTCTTGCAGAACTTGTCATGCTTGGCCGCACTGTCCTTGCTGATGCCGATCACGGTGGTTCCGGCGGCGGCAAAGGCGTCAAGCCGGGCGCTGAAATCCTGCGCCTCCAGCGTGCAGCCGGGGGTATCGTCCTTGGGGTAGAAATACAGAACCACCTTTCCCGGCCGCAGGGACGAAAGGGTGATGCTGCTGCCCCCGTCGCGCGGAAGCGTGAAATCCGGGGCGTTGCTGCCGGTATCGGGAAGTGTTGCGGCCATCTGACGGCTCCTTCATGGGTTGTGGTCACGACCCTTTGCGTTTTAGGGGCCGATCCGCGAAGATAAAGGGAAAGCAGTGAAACCGCTGCCCCCAAGGCGGCAGGGGACAGAATCGGCGGAAAAGAACCGCACCGCAAGGGCAAGAACATGAACGGCAGGCGCCTTTCGACCCATGACTGACGACAAGGCAGACCCCGGCAAGGCAGCGGCAGGGCCCCCCGAGCCCATGGCAGGCCCCATGGCCGGCCCTGTGGCCGAACCCGAGGACGCCCGCGCGGAACCCGCCCCCGTGGCCGATGCCGAAGGGCCGGCACGGCGCGGACCGTCGTGGGTGCCCGGCCCGCGCCACCGCGCGCGGCTGCGCCATGTGGGGCGCAAGGCGGGCCATGTCAGCCTTGGGCTGGTGGCGCTGGGGGCGGTGCTTGCGCTGATCGCGGTGCTGGGGCTTTGGGCGCTTCTGGGGCGCACGGTGGCGCTGCCCGTCTGGGCGGTGGCCGAGGTGGAATCGCGCGCCAATGCGGCGCTGGCGCAGGCATTGCCGGGGGCAGGGGTCGCCATCGGCGGCATCGACGTGACGGTCGAGGAAAGCTGGACCCCGCGGCTGAAGCTGGAAGATGTCCGCCTGCTTCAGGGGGATGAGGGGGCCACGCTTCTGGTCCTGCCAGAAGTGCGGGTGGCCTTCGACGGCCCCTCCTTCGTGCAGGAACGGACCCTGCGCCCCTCCAGCCTTCGCATTCTGGGGGCCAGCCTGGACCTGCGCCGCGCCGCCGATGGCCGGCTTGATCTGCGGATCGGCGGGGCCGGGGCGGGGCCGCAGGTGCAGGGGCTGGCGGGGGTTCTGGCGGCACTGGACGCGGCCTTTGCCACCCCGGCGCTGTCGCGCCTGACCACGATCGAGGCGCAGGCCACCAGCCTGACGCTGGAAGATGCCCGGACGGGGCGGGAATGGTCGGTCGGCGATGGTCGCATCCGGCTTGACAACCGGCCCGGTGAACTGGCCGCTGAAATCGGCATGACGCTTCAGGGGGGCGGCGAAACGGCGGCGCAGACACAGGTTACGGTGGTGCGTCCCAAAGGGGCCGACAGTCTGCGCCTGTCCGCCGCCGTCGATCAACTGGCCGCCGCCGATCTGGCTGCGCAGACCCCGGTGCTGGGCTGGCTGGGGGTGCTGGACGCGCCGCTGTCGGGGCGTATCCGGGCAGAACTGACGCCGGCCGGGCTGGAAGGGCTGGAGGCAGAGCTTGATCTGGGCGCAGGCGCCCTGCGCCCCTCGGCCGAGGCCCGGGCGATCGACTTTGACCGCGCCGGCCTGCGGCTCAGCTATGACCCGGCCGAAGGGCGCATCCTGCTCAGCGATGTCAGCATTCAGGGGCCCTCCCTGCGGCTGGAGGCATCGGGCCAATCCTACATGCTGGATGAACAGGGCCACATCCTGACCGGCACGCTGGGGGCGGCGGTGCCGTCGGGGTTTCTGGGGCAGGTATCTATCCGCGCGGCCGAGATTGACCCCGAAGGCCTGTTCGAACGCCCCTTGCGCTTTACCCAGGGCGCGATGGATGCGCGGCTCCGGCTTGATCCGTTCCAACTGGACATCGGCCAGATCTCGCTGGTCGATGAACGCGGGCGCAGGCTTTCCCTTTCGGGAGAGGCGGATGCCCAGACCGCGGGCTGGCGGGTATCCATCGACCTTGCGCTGGATGCCATCGCCCATGACCGGCTGTTGCAGCTTTGGCCGCGGTCGCTGATCCCGGCCACCCGGGCATGGCTGGGCGATAACGTGGCGCAGGGCCTTTTGACGAATGTGCGCGCGGCCTTGCGGCTTTCGCCCGGGGAAGACCCGCGTGTCTATCTTGGCTATGAATTCGATCGGGCCGAAGTGCGCTTCCTGCGCACGCTGCCGCCTATCCGTAACGGGCGCGGACGGTCTTCGCTGGATGGCAAGACCTATGTGATCGCGCTGGACGAAGGGCGGATCGATGCGCCGCAGGGGGGCGGGATCGATGTGGCGGGCTCTGCCTTCCGGGTGCCCGATGTGACGCAGAAACCGGCCATGGCCGACATCCGGCTGAAGACCGACAGTTCCATCACCGCGGCCCTGTCGCTTCTGGACCTGCCACCGTTTTCCTTCATGACGAAGGCCGGGCAGCCTGTCGATCTGGGGCAGGGGCGGGCGGTGGTGGATACAAGGCTCAGCCTGCCGCTGAAGGCACGGGTCGAACTGCCCGACATCAGCTATGCCGTCGAGGGCCAGATCATCGGCCTGTCGTCCGACGTGCTGGTCAAGGGGCGGCGCTTCACGGCCCAGTCCCTGCGTCTGACCGCCAGCCCCGAAGGGCTGGAAATCAACGGGCCGGGGCTCCTTGACGGGGTGGCCTGCAACGTGACCTTCCGGCAGGGCTTCGCCCCCGAGGAAAAGGGCCGGTCACAGATCACCGGGACCGTGGCGCTGACGCCCGAGGCGCTGGAGGTTTTCGATGTGGGCCTGCCCGCCGGCATGGTGCGCGGCGCCGGTCAGGCGCGCATCGACATCGCCTTGCAGCGCGATGGCCCGGCCCGAATGACGCTGACCTCCGATCTGGTGGGGATCGGGCTGCAACTGGCCCCCGTGGGCTGGTCCAAGCCCGAGGCGGTGAAGGGCGCGCTTGGCATCGACGCGGTGCTGGGAACCCCGCCGCAGGTGGAACGGCTGGCCATCGAGGCCCCGGGCCTGCGCGCCGAAGGCAAGGTGCAATTGCGCGCGGGTGGCGGGCTGGAACTTGCGCAGTTCGGCGAAGTGGAACTGGGCGGCTGGCTTAGCGGCAGTGTCGAATTGCGCGGGCGGGCCGCAGGCCAGGCGCCCGATGTGGTGGTGACACGCGGCCAGATCGACATGCGCCGCTTCGATGCGCCCCGGCAGGCCCAGGCCAATGGCGATGAAGACAGCGGCAAGATCCTTGTGCAGCTGGACCGGCTGATCGTGACCGACAGCCTCAGCCTCATCGGTTTTCAGGGCGATTTCTCGCAGCGTGGCGGCTTCAACGGGTCGTTCACCGGCAGCCTGAACGGCAGCGCGCCGGTGGAAGGCACCGTCGTGCCCTCGCGCCATGGTCAGGCGATCCGCTTCGTCTCGCGCGATGCGGGGGCCGCGCTCAAGGCGGCGGGGGTGTTTTCCTCGGCCCGCGGCGGCACCTTGGAAATGCGGCTGACGGCCCGCCAGCAAGCCGGGCAATATGACAGCCGGGTCGAGATGAAGAACCTGCGCGTGCAAAAGACCAATGTGCTGGCCGAACTGCTTTCGGCGGTATCGGTTGTGGGCCTTCTGGAACAGTTGAACGGCACCGGCATCCTCTTTGCGACGGCGGATTTCGACCTGGTGATCACCCCCACGGCGATCCAGATCAGCAACGGATCGGCGATCGGGGCCAGCCTTGGTGTCAGCATGGCCGGCCTTTACGCCACCGAAACCGGGCGGCTTGACTTGCAGGGGGTGATATCGCCGGTCTATCTGATCAACGGCATCGGCGCGGCGCTCACGCGGCGCGGCGAAGGCCTCTTTGGCTTCAACTATTCCTTGCGCGGCACGGCCGATGACCCGGCGGTTCAGGTGAACCCGCTGTCGATCCTGACGCCGGGCATGTTCCGCGAGATTTTCCGCAGGCCGCCCCCCGAACTCGGGGGGCGCCCCCGCGCCCCCGCCCCACCCCCGAACGTCACCCCCTACGAAAGATAAGGCGGATGAAACTTTCCGATTTCGATTTCGATCTGCCCGAGGCGCTGATTGCCACGCGCCCGGCCCGGCCCCGCACCTCGGCGCGGCTGCTTCTGGCCGAGGCTGACAGCATCAGCGACCGCCGGGTCAGCGATCTGGTCGAGATATTGCGGCCGGGTGACCTTCTGGTGCTGAACAACACCCGCGTCATCCCTGCGCGCCTGACGGGAACACGCCAGCGGGGCGAAGCCGTGGCGCGGATCGAGATCACGCTTCTGGAACCCGCAGCCGAAGGCTGGCGCGCCATGGCCAAGCCCCTGCGCAAGGTCGAGGCCGGAGAGGAGATCCGCTTCTCCGATGATCTTTCCGCCCGGGTGGTGGAAAAATCGGCCACTGACCTGCGGCTGGTCTTCAACCTGACGGGGGATGATTTCGATGCGGCGCTGGCGCAGGCCGGGGCAATGCCCCTGCCGCCCTATATCGCCGCCCGCCGCGCGCCCGATGCGCAGGATGCCACCGATTACCAGACCGTCTTTGCCCGCCACGCCGGCGCCGTGGCGGCGCCGACCGCCAGCCTGCATTTCGACGAACCGCTGTTGCGCGCGCTGGTGGCCAAGGGCGTGGCCCTGACCGAGGTTACACTGCATGTCGGGGCGGGCACCTTCCTGCCCGTCAAGGCAGACGACACGGCCGAGCATGTCATGCACAGCGAGTGGGGGCGGATCGACGTCGCCACCGCCGATCGCCTCAATGCGGTGCGGGCAAGCGGTGGACGAGTGATCGCCGTCGGCACCACCTCGCTCCGCCTGCTGGAAAGCGCGGCCAGCGAGGACAATCTCATCCGCCCGTTCGAAGGCGACACTGCCATCTTCATCACCCCCGGCTACCGCTTCCGCGCCGTCGACGGCCTCCTCACCAACTTCCACCTGCCGCGCTCGACCCTGTTCATGCTGGTAAGCGCGCTGATGGGCCTCGACACGATGCAGGCCGCCTACGCCCACGCGATCCGCGAAGGCTATCGCTTCTATTCCTATGGCGATGCGAGCTTGCT
>JALQTL010000413.1 GCA_023260935.1 Paracoccaceae bacterium | reverse complement strand
CGAGACAGGCCCGCTTCTTCGGCAAGCCGGGCGGCGGCATCGGCCATTCGAGGGTTGCGGTCGGGCCAAGGGGTAAAGGGGGCCTCGTCATAGGCTTGGGGGGGGCCGCCATCGGGGTCTGTCATCAGTCGCAAGGGGCGGCGGGAATAGCTTTCCACCCCCCCCGCCAGAACCACCTCTGCCCGCCCGGCATCGACCATCGCCTGCGCCAGAAGCAGCGCATCCAGCCCGCCCGCGCATTGGCGATCAATGCTCAGCCCGGCCACCCGCAGATCCAGCCCCGCGGCAAGGGCAATCCGCCGGGCCGGGTTGCCCCCGGGACCGATGGCATTGGCGCAGATCACCTCATCCACCCCGGCAAGTCCGGCATCGGCAAGGCAGGCCTGGACCACCGGCACCGCCAGATCTTCCAGCGACAGCCGCGCGAAAGCCCCACCCCGGGGCAACACGGCCGTACGCCGGGCGGCAAGGATCACCGCCATGCGTCTGCCCCCTCAGCCGCAAGGGTGGCCAGATCCGTCTTGCCCGAAGGCAGCACGGGCCAGTCACCACGCCACAGCAGCCGGCGCGGCGCCACCATCGGCCCCAGCGCGCGGCGCAGGGCAGCCATGATCACCTGATCCTGCCCCGCATCGCCCATCAGATGCGCCACCAGAACCTGCCCGCGCGGTCCATCGGGCAAAGGCAGGACCGCGGCCCGTTCCACCCCCGGCAGGGACAAGAGCAAGGCCTCGATCGCCTCGGGGAACACGTTGCGGTCTGCCACCGTGACCATCCGGCCCGCCCTCCCCTTCAGGATCAGTCCTTCCGGTGTCATCTGGCCCACCTCTCCCACTGTCAGCCAGCCATCCTGCCAGCGGGCGGAACCCGGGTCATCCCCGCCATAACGGCGGAAAAGATAGGGGCTGCGCACCCAGACAAGGCCGCTGTCCGGTTCGACCCGAAGCTCGACCCCGGGATAGGGCAGGCCCACCGTCTCGGGCCCCGATTGCCCGGTGGACAGAGTGATGAAACTTGCCTCGGCCGCACCATAGAATTCGGATATGCGCGCCCCGGGGCACAGTGCCGTTACCACCTGCCGCAAGCCGCCATCCAGCTTGGCACCGCCGATGATGACATGGCGCAGCCCGGGAAGCGGCAGCCCCGCGCCGCAAAGCGCGCGCAACTGGGCCGGGGTGGCATAGACGACGCTTGCGCCCCGCCCGGCAAGGGCAGCGGCCTGCCGATCCGGGCGCAGGCCTTCCAGCAGATGCACCTCTGCCCCCAGATGCAGGCCTTCCAGCGCGGCATATAGCGCCAGCGAATGCACCGGCCTGCCCAGAACCGCGACACCCACCCCGGGCCCGATACCGAACAGCCCCGCATTCACCGAAAAGCTGGCCAGCCAGCTTGACTGCGCGCGCAGAACGCGGCGCGCGTTGCCAAGGCTGCCGCCGGTCAGCGCTTCGAACTCGCCCAAGGCTGCCTCCAGCGGCCCGGTGCCGCCAATGCGGAAGGGGCGGCCCTGCCCGGCCATCACGGCGGCAATCGCGGCGGCGTCATCGCCGGCAGGCAAGGGGGTGAAGGCGGTATGCCGGGAAAGCTCTGCCCCGTCGGGGCCAAAGAGGCGCGCCGCGTCATGCCAGCGGAAATGATCGCCGACCGGGGGCACGCGGCCTGCGGTCACATGGCCCGCCTCAGCCCGTGGCATCCGGCCGGCCGAAGGCGCCGGCCAGATCGCGTGCGGCCGTGGCCAGCAGTGCGATATCCATGCCGACGGCGGTAAAGGTGGTGCCCCAGCCGATACATTGGCGGGCAAAGGCCGGGTCCAGCGACAGAATGCCCGCAGGCTTGCCCGCCGCGACGATCCGCCGAACGGCATCTTCGATGGCCGCCACCACCTGCGGGTGGCGCGCATTGCCCGGATGGCCCATGCTGGCGGCCAGATCGGCCGGCCCGATGAACAGCGCATCCACCCCGTCCACCGCCGCGATCTCTTCGATCCGGTCCAAAGCCTCGGCCGTTTCGACCTGCACGATCAGGCACAGTTCCCGTTCCGCCTGCGCCGCATAATCGGCCACAAGGCCGAAGCCGCTGGCCCGGGTCATCCCCGCCATGCCGCGCACGCCACGGGGGGCATAACGCATCGCCGCCACAGCCGCCTGCGCCTCGGCCGCGTTCTGGACATACGGGATCAGCAGGGTCTGCGCGCCCAGGTCAAGAACGCGCTTGATCAGCACGGTATCATTCGACGCCGGGCGCACCACGGCCGATACCGGATGGGGCGCCATGGCCTGCATCATCGCCAGCGTGTCGGGCACATCCGTGGGGGCGTGTTCGGTATCGATCACCACCCAGTCAAAGCCGCTGGTCGCCAGCAATTCGGCCACAAGCGTGCCGGGGATGGAGTTCCAGAGCCCGATCTGCTGACGCCCTGCCTTCAGCCCCTGCTTGAAACGGTTGACCGGCAGCTTCATGCCGACACCAGCGTGTGCATCCGGCGCAGCGCCAGAAGATAGCCTTCGGTGCCAAAGCCCGCGATCACGCCTTCGGCGCGCAGGCTGACATAGGAGTGATGGCGGAAAGCCTCGCGCTTGTGGACGTTCGAGATATGCACCTCCAGCACCGGGCCTTCAAAGGCATTCAGCGCATCAAGGATCGCAACCGAAGTATGGGTAAAGGCGCCGGGGTTGATGATGATCCCCGCGCCTTCGTCGCGCGCCAGATGCACCCAGTCAATGATCTGGCCTTCGTGGTTGGACTGGTGAAACCGCACCATCAGCCCAAGTTCGGCCGCAAGCGCCGTGCAGCGCTGTTCCACATCCGCCAGCGTTTCGGCGCCATATATCTCCGGCTGGCGCTTGCCCAGCAGGTTCAGGTTGGGTCCGTTCAGGATGAAGATCGGCTTTGCCATCGTCTTGCGCGCCTTGTGCAGTTTGCGCGACGATACTGCGTCAATCGCCCCCATGGAACAGCAAAGCGGCAAAAAAAGAGGCCTCGGATCACCAGCGATCAGAGGCCCCAGGGAGACGCCGCAAGCCTGTTGTCAGGCAACCTTTTCCAGAACCACCTCGGGCTGGATGCCAAGGGCACGCACCACCTCACGCGTCAGGTGCGGGCGGTTCAGGGTATAGAAGTGCAGGTCTTCCACGCCGCCCTCGATCAGCTTGTCGCAAAGCTGGGTGCAGTGGGCGAGCGCGTAAAGCTCTTCGCGGCCATCACGGATGGCGGTCTGGAAGGCGTCATCCAGACGCGCGGGCACGCTGGTGCCGCAGCGGGCGGCAAACTTGCGCGCGCCGTCCCAGCTGATGATCGGCAGGATGCCGGGGATGATGGGGGCGGTGATGCCTTCCTTTTCGCACAGGTCGCGGAAACGGAAGAAGGTTTCGGCATCAAAGAAGAACTGCGTGATGGCGCTGGTGGCGCCTGCATCGATCTTGCGCTTCAGAAACCGCACATCGGCAAGCTGATCGGCCGCATCGGGGTGGCGTTCGGGATAGGCACCGACGCGGATCTTGAAGTCGCCGGTGGCGGCAAGGGCCTCGATCAGTTCGACGGATGAGGCAAAGCCCTCGGGATGGGCGGTAAAGCGGTCAGCACCCTTGGGGGCATCGCCACGAAGGGCCACGATTTCACCAACCCCTGCATCGGCATAGGCCTTTGCGATCTCAAGCGTCTCTGCCCTTGTGGCATCCACACAGGTCAGGTGCGCGGCGACATTCAGGCCGTAGTTGCGCCCGATGGTCGTCACCGCGTCATGGGTCAACTTGCGGGTGGTACCGCCCGCGCCATAGGTGACGGAAACGAATTCCGGCTGCATCGGCGCCAGCGTCTGCACCGTTTCCCAAAGCCGGAACGAAGCGTCCAGCGTCTGGGGCGGGAAAAACTCGAAGCTGATGCGGGGCGTGGACATACCGAACTCCTTTTGATGCCCCCTTGTGGCAGATTCGATTATGTGAGACCAATTCATAATCTTCACGATGATCTTGCGGTTGACCTCATGTACATCGAACTTCGCCATCTGCGCACGATCCGCGCGATCCATCAGGCCGGCGGTCTTGCCCGCGCGGCCGAGATGCTGAACATGACCCAATCCGCCCTGTCGCATCAGGTGGCCAATCTGGAAGATCAGGCCGGGATGGAACTGTTCGTGCGCCGGTCAAAGCCCATGCGGCTTTCGGCGGCCGGGGTCAGGATGCTGCGGGCGGCAGACCGAATCCTTCCCGAAATCGAATTGATGGAAGAAGAATTCCGCGCCCTGCGGTCGGGCAAGACCGGGCGGCTGCACATCGCCATCCAGTGCCATGCCTGCTTTGACTGGCTCTTTCCGGTTTTGGAGATGTTCCGCCACGCCTGGCCCGAGGTGGACGTGGATATCCGCGCGGGCCTTGCCTTTGACAGCTTCCCCGCCCTTCAGCGGGAAGAGGTGGATCTGGTCATCTCCTCGAACCCCGAACCGCTGGCCGGAACCACCTTCAACCCGCTGTTCGACTATCACCCCACCTTCGTCGCCTCGTCCCAGAACCCGCTGGCGCAGAAGGCCGTGATCGAGGCCGAGGATTTCCGCGATCAGGTGCTGATCACCTATCCGGTGGGCCGCGACAAGCTGGATGTCTTTACCGAACTGCTGACCCCCGCCAAGGTGGAGCCCCGCGCGCAAAGACCGGTGGAACTGACCGCGGTGATCCTGATGCTTGTCGGGTCGAACCGGGGGGTTTCGGTCCTGCCGGACTGGGTGATCCGCGATGTGAAGCTGAACGCCGATTATGTGACACGCCCGCTTGGGCCGGGCACGATCACGAAGCGGTTGTTCGCGGTGACGCGGGAAGAAGACGTGGCAAAGCCCTTCATGGCCCATTTCCTGCGGCTGGCGCGCAGCGAACCCGTCAAATTGCAACGCGGCGCCTGACCCTTCCCCATCGTCCCTTGGGTGGGCTGGTCCGGCCACATCCATCAGGGGGCGTTCTGCCCGTTCCATAATTGCGCCATGCCCCTGCCACAGCGGCAGGTCATGCTGCACCCCATGCCCCGCATTTCGGGGGCAAGGGATGAACCGCGTGAAAAGGGCCCGACAGTGGCCGCAAGGGGCAGGAAATCCACACCTTCCCCTTGCGTCAAAAGGTTTGACTCGCCAGCCAAGTGGCGAAAACCTGCCGATGGGGGTCGTTCATTTAAAGGAGGCATGGATGCGCCATTTGACTGCTGCCCTGAGCCTGGGACTGGCTCTTGTTCTTGTCAGCCCGGCAGGAATGGCCCGGGCCGGGGCCGACGCGGCCCAGCCCGCAACTGCCCAGACACCCCCCATGGCCGAAGGGCCGATCAGCCCCTGGGCCGAACGCAGCCGCGTGACGGTGCGGGTATCGATCTCGCGCCAGATGATGGAAGTCTGGCACGAAGGCCGCAAGCTTTACGACTGGCCCGTCTCGACCGCGCGCGCCGGGAAGGTCACCCCCACCGGCACATGGAACGGGGCGCAGTGGTTGTCACGCAACCATCGCTCCAGCCGCTACAACAACGCCCCCATGCCTTTTGCCATCTTCTACAATGGCCATTACGCCATCCATGGCACCGATCAGGTGCGAAAACTGGGCAGCCCCGCCAGTGCCGGCTGCGTGCGCCTGCACCCCGACCATGCCAAAGTGCTGTTCAACATGGTCCGCCATGAGGGCAAGGATCAGCTGAAGGTCATCGTCGTGCGCTGATCTGCCTCGGTGCCGGCACGACCTTGCACACCTTTGGCACGCCGCGCCCCTTTCCTTCCGCGTCCGTCCCGTGTAAGGCAGCGCTCTTGACGACAGACCGGACCGGACGGAGTGGGGCCGATGCAAGGCAGTGCCAACCTGAACCTGATGATCAAGGCCGCGCGCCGCGCCGGCCGCAGCCTTGTAAAGGACTTCCGCGAGGTCGAGAACCTGCAGGTTTCTGCCAAGGGTCCGGGCGATTTCGTCAGCAAAGCCGATCATGAGGCCGAACGGCTGATCCGCGAAGACCTCATGACCGGGCGGCCGACCTATGGCTGGCTGGGCGAGGAATCGGGCGAAACCGCCGGGGCAGACCCGACCCGCCGCTGGATCGTGGACCCGCTGGATGGCACCACCAACTTTCTGCACGGGATGCCGCACTGGTCCATCTCGATCGCGCTGGAACACAAGGGAGAAATCGTCTCGGCCGTGGTCTATGATCCGGCAAAGGACGAAATGTTCTGGGCCGAAAAAGGCGCGGGGTCGTGGCTGAACGACAGCCGCCGCATCCGCGTCTCGGGGCGGCGGGCATTGGTAGAAGCGATCTTTGCCACCGGCGTACCCTTTGGCGTGAAAAAGACCCTGCCCGCCACGCTGCAGGATCTGGCCCGACTGACACCGGCCTGCGCAGGTGTGCGCCAATGGGGCTCTGCCGCGCTGGATCTGGCCTATGTCGCCGCCGGCCGGTTCGACGGCTATTGGGAACGTGAGCTGAAACCCTGGGACGTGGCCGCCGGTGTGCTGCTGGTGAAAGAAGCCGGCGGCATGGTTTCGGGCCTGCGCGACGGCCAGAACCCGATCGAGGATGGCGCTCTGATCGCCGGAAACGATGGGCTGTTCGACCCCTTCCGCAAGATCATCCGCAACCTGTGATCCTTGCAAGGGCCCTCCGGGCAGGCCCCGGGCAGCACCGCTAACGCCGCGGAACCCGCGGAATGGATGACCGCGACAGCGGATAGACCGCCACGGGATGGGGCGGGTGGCCCGACGTGCGGTTCCAGAACCGCACCGCGCCAAGCCTCAGCCATGTCCTGACAGCCATTACCACCCCGGCAACGAAGCCCCCCGCATGGGCCCAATAGGCAATGCCGCCCCCGTCCGTGGGCGTCACCGCCCCGTTGAAGACCTGAAGGATGAACCACACACCCAGAACGATCCAGGCTGGAACCGGAACTATCCGGAAGAAGATCACGATGATGAACAGAACATCCACCCGCGCCTTGGGGAACAGCAGCAGATATCCACCCATTACCCCGGCAATCGCCCCCGATGCCCCAACCATCGGCACCTCGGTCATCGGGGCGGCCAGATACTGCAACCCCGCCGCCGCCAGACCGGCCAGCAGATAGAACAGCCCGAACCCGACGTGCCCCATCTCATCTTCCAGATTGTCCCCGAAGATGAACAGGAACAACATGTTCCCGAAAAGATGCATCCAGCCCCCGTGCAGGAACATATGGGTGACCAGCCCGTGAAGGTGAACGCCTTCGGTGATGAACCGGGGAACCAGACCCCATTGATAAAAGAACCGCGTCAGGTCCGGCTCTGACAAGGCAGGAAAATAGGCAAGGAAGATCCCCACATTCGCCAGGATCAGCGCATAGGTGACAAAGGGAGTGCGCCCGGAAGGGTTATGGTCACGGATTGGAAACATGGGGCATTGGTTCCCGATCCGAAGCCTTCGGTCAAGGGCGAAGCATTTGCCAAGGGGCGCCGCCCCTCGCCGCCCTATGGGCGTCTCACCCCGGAGTATTTCCCAAAGGTGCAAAGCAGCAAGCTGCGCCCCGGCCGACGGCACCGCTACAGTGCGCAGGAAGCGCTTTCCACGCGACCGGGGCGACTTGCACCTTTGCGGTCATCGGGACTCCTCCCTGTACCGCCCCTACAGCCTCGCAAGCCATGGTTAAGAAACCCTTCCCGCCTTGCACCTTTTCCAAATACTCCCGCCGGAGGCAGCCAACGGGTCAGCCGGGCGCAGCGCTGGGGCCTCACCCGCCGGGGCAGCAGGGCGAAGCCGCCGAGCGGGGGCTCGATGCCCCCCGAGGTGGCTCCCCCCGCCACCAACCCGGCGGCGCCGTGCCGGTCAGGCCGCAGCCTGCGCCAGAAGCTGGGCATTCCCGCCCGAAGCCGTAGTGTCGATGCAGACATGCCGCTCCATCACCACATGCCCAGCATCGGGGTGATCGGTGATCAGGGGCAGGATCGGCCCCTGTCGTGCAGCCAGAGCAATGGCGAGAGCGCGGGCGGTGGTGGCATCCCCCCACCAGATCGCTGCGGAAAACCCCTCGGCCGTCTTCAGCGCCGCCGGGTCAAGGCCGGGCGCCTCGACAGCCACACCACCAAGGGCGCGGACGATCTCGGCCTGACGCAGTGCCCCCGCGCCCGAGGGGCCAAGGCAGAGCACCGGCGGCCGGGCATGGGCGGAAAGCCGGTTCGATTCCCCCGTAGGCCCGGGAAGATCACGCGTGATCGGCGCGGGTATCGCGTGGCCCGCCGTTAGCACCGCCATCACGTTGTCAGCCGTGGTCTTCGTGGCGTCGGCGTCCAGAACCGGGGCATTGTGGCGGGTGAAACGGGCCAGATAATGCGGCCCCCCGGCCTTTGGCCCAGTGCCTGACAACCCTTCGCCGCCGAAGGGCTGGCTGCCGACCACCGCGCCAATCTGGTTGCGATTCACATAGATATTGCCGACGTGGATCGCCTCGACAACATCTTGCACGCGGTCGTCGATGCGGGTGTGCAGCCCAAAGGTCAGGCCATAGCCCGTGGCATTGATCGCCTTCACGATCTGCGGGATCGCGCGGGCCTTGAAGGTGGCGATGTGCAGCACCGGCCCGAAAATTTCGCGCGGCATCTGTTCCACGCCGGTGACGCGGATCACCGTGGGACCGATGTAGGTGCCCGTCGCGGGGGCCGGCATCTCCTTCATTACCCGGCCTTCGGCGCGGGCGGCATCGACATAGGCACGGATCGCGGCCTGTGCCTCGGCGTCGATCACCGGGCCTACATCGGTGGCCAGATGCCACGGGTCGCCCGGCGCCAGATCCTCCATCGCGCCGAACAGCATTTCGGTCACGCCCTTGGCCACATCCTCCTGCAGGTAAAGGCAGCGCAGGGCCGAACACCTTTGCCCGGCCGACTGGAAGGCCGAGGCGAGGATATCGCGCACCGCCTGTTCGGGCAGCGCGGTGGAATCGACCACCATGGCGTTGAGCCCGCCGGTCTCGGCAATCAGCGGCGCCTCCGGGGCGAGGTGGGCGGCCATGCTGCGGTTGATGATCTGCGCGGTA
>JALQTL010000208.1 GCA_023260935.1 Paracoccaceae bacterium | reverse complement strand
AGATCATCTCGGCAGGACATGAAGGCGGCATGCGGCCCGCCATAGCCCATCGGCACCCCGAAGCGTTGCGAAGAACCAATGGCGATATCGGCCCCCATAGCGCCCGGTTCCTTCAGCATGGTCAGGGCCAGCAGATCGGTTGCCACCACGGCAATGGCCTTGGCTTCGTGCAGGGCCGCGATCTGATCGGTAAAGTCGCGGACATGGCCATAGCTGCCCGGATATTGGAAGATCGCGCCAAAGACCTTGGTGGGGTCCAGATTTTCCACCATATCCTCAATGATCTCGATCCCCAGCGGCAGGGCCCGGGTGCGGATCACGGCAATCGTCTGCGGGTGGCAGAAGCGGTCCACAAAGAAGGCGCGGGCCTTCGATCTGGCGCTGCGTTCGGCCATGGTCATCGCCTCGGCCGCCGCCGTCGCCTCGTCCAGAAGCGAAGCGTTCGCCACCGGCAGCCCGGTCAGATCGGCAACCATGGTCTGATAATTCAGCAAGGCTTCCAGACGGCCTTGGGCGATTTCGGGCTGATAGGGGGTATAGGCGGTATACCATGCCGGGTTTTCCAGAATGTTGCGCTGGATCGCAGGCGGGGTAACGGTGCCGTAATAGCCTTGCCCGATCAGGCTGGTCATCACCTTGTTGCGGCTGGCCACCTGACGCATCCTGTCGAGCAATTCATGCTCGGCCAGCGGGGCCCAGCCAAGCGGCGTCTTCTGGCGAATGGATTTCGGCACGGTCTGGTCGATCAGCTCGTCCAGCGTGGCCACACCGACCGCTTTCAGCATCTCGGCCATTTCGGCGGGCGAGGGGCCGATGTGGCGGCGGTTGGCGAAATCATAGGGGTTATAGGCGACGGGCGTGTAGGTCATGGTCTGTCCCTGAAAATCAGCGCCTGACGGGCACGCCACCGTGCCCGTCAAATTCCTTCGAAGGAATTTGTCCCTTTGCCCTTTCGGGTAAAAGGACCGGGCCCGGCAGTGGGCCCGGGAAGGATCAGCCGATGAAATCGGCGTATTCATCCTCGTCCATATAGTCGTCCAGCGCCGACATGTCGTCGATCTTCATCTTGAAGAACCACGCGGCCCCCATCGGGTCTTCGTTCACCAGCGCCGGGTTGTCGACCAGCTTTTCGTTGACGGCAACGATCTCGCCATCCAGCGGGGCCAGAATGTCCGACGCGGCCTTGACGCTTTCGATCACGACGATCTCGTCACCGGTCGAAACCATCGTCTCGACCTCGGGCAGTTCGACGAACACGACATCCCCCAACTGGGTTGCCGCATGTTCCGTGATGCCGACGACGACAAGATCGCCTTCAACCCGCAGCCATTCATGTTCCTTGGTGTATTTCATGGGATCGCCTCAGCGCTTGTAGGTGGTCGGTTGAAAGGGAAGATCGCAGACAGTCACGGCAAGGCGCTTGCCGCGCACCTCGCCCAACAGGGGGGTTCCGGAGGCCGCATGCGCGGCGGCGACATAGCCCATGGCTATCGGTGCCTCGACCGAGGGGCCGAAACCGCCCGAGGTGACGCGGCCCACCGGCGTACCATCGGGGGCGAAAAGTTCGGTCCCCTCGCGCATCGGCGCACGACCCTCGGGGCGCAGGCCGACCCGGCGGCGTTCCGGCCCGCTCTCCAGTTCGCCAAGGATGCGCGCGGCGCCGGGAAAGCCGCCCTCGCGCGTGCCCCCCTTGCGGCGGGCCTTCTGGATGGCCCAGGTCAGCCCGGCCTCGACCGGGCTTGTGCCTTCGTCGATGTCATGGCCGTAAAGGCACAGACCCGCCTCCAGCCGCAGACTGTCGCGCGCGCCAAGGCCGATGGGCATCACCTCGGCCATGGCCAGAAGCGCCCGCGCCAGCCCTTCGGCCCCGCTGGCCGGCACCGAAATCTCGAACCCGTCTTCGCCTGTATAGCCTGATCGGGAAACCCACAGCGCGCCATGGGGGGTGTCGAACACACCCACATCCATGAAGCGCATCGCCTGAACCTGCGGCACAAGCCGGGCAAGAACCGCCTCTGCCTGAGGGCCCTGAAGCGCCAGAAGCCCCCGGTCCGTCACCGGCAGCACCTCGGCCACCGGGGCAAGCCGGGCCTGCATATGGGCAATATCGGCAGCCTTGCAGGCGGCGTTGACCACGACGAACAGGTGGTCGCCCCGGTTTGCGAACATCAGGTCATCCAGAATGCCGCCCTGATCGTTGGTGAACAGGCCATAGCGCTGCCGCCCTTCGGCCAGCCCGGCGACATCGACCGGCATCATCGCCTCGAACCCGGCCACCAGTGCCGCCATCCCCGCCTTTGGCCGCAGGATCACCTGTCCCATGTGGCTGACATCGAACAGCCCTGCCTCGGAACGCGTGTGCAGATGTTCCTTCATCACCCCGGCGGTGTATTGCACCGGCATTTCATAGCCCGCAAAGGGCACCATCTTTCCCCCTAGGGAAACATGCAGGTCATGCAGACCAAGCTTTTCAAGGTCGGTCAAACCGCCCTCCTT
>JALQTL010000078.1 GCA_023260935.1 Paracoccaceae bacterium | reverse complement strand
GGCATTTCGCGTCAGCGCCTCCAGCTTGCGAAACAGCGTCTTTTGCGGCTCGGTCCCGATCCCGGACTTGACCAGCAGGGCCGAGGCATAGGCATCCGCCTCGAATTCGTCGCGCCGCGACAGCCGGGCCATGAGAGCGGTGGAAATCAGGTTGGCGATCCATACCCCAAGGATCGGGATGAAGCGGTTCAACAGCGCCGACAGCATCACGAAAACCGCGTTCTGGCCCGTGAAATCGATCACCCGCCGCCGGGTATGGCCAAGCGCCACATGGCCCAGTTCATGCGCGATGACGCTGGCCAGTTCCTCGGCGCTGACCTCTCCTCTCGCCTTGCGGTTCAGAAAGCCCCGGGTCAGGAAGATCCGCCCGTCGGCCACCGCAAGCCCGTTCACGGCGTCGATTTCAAAGACATTGACCTTGATCTGCGGCACATCCAGCGCCGCGGCCATCTGCCCGGTCAGCCGCAGGATCGAAGGGTCTGTCAGCGGGGTGCTGTTCTGGTCCAGCATCCGCGCGGTGCGCCAGACCGAAAAGCGCATCATCAACAGCGCGTAACCGATGGCCAGAAGGACGGGAAGAAATTTGATCATGGGGGGAATATGGGGTCAGTCGGCCGTTTCGGAAAGCCCCCTTCGCGCCAGCCTTTCCCGCCTCAGCGCCGCCAGCAACACCGCCCCCAGCGTCAGAACCGCCGTCCCCGAGGCGACCAGCCCAAGCGCGGACCCAAGCGTATCGGATGCCGCCGCCAGATTGCCGCCAAAGGCCCGTCCCATCAGCACATAAAGCCCGCACCACACGGCCTCGCCCAGCGCGGCCCACAGGGTAAAGCGCCGCCAGTCATGGCCCAGCGCGCCGGCGATAAGGTTGACATAGGGCCCCAGCGGGCTGAACAGCCAGCGCGACAGAAAGATGGCCCAGCCGCCACGGGCCTGCATGCTGCGGCGCGCCCGGTTGATCGCCCCGGCACGGCCCCGTGACGCCCGACCTTTCAAGGACGGGTGCCCTTGGTCCCCTCTTGCGGAGTTCTGGGCGATCCGGTCCAGCAGCGGGGCGCCGCCCTTGCGCCCGGCGGCAAAGCCGATCTGATCGCCCAGCACCGCCCCGGAAAAGGCGGCAGCCATCACCTGCCACAGCACCAGATCCCCCGCAGCCGCAAAGCCCCCCGCCGCCATCATGATGACCGAGGCCGGAATGGGCAGCGCAAGGCATGAGGCAAGCGTGCTGGTCCCGATCAGCCAAAGGCCATAGGTGGGCACCAGCGACAGCAGCCAGTCCGTCATGGCGGCGGGGCCTGTTCGGCCGTCATCTCGGCCACTGCCGCGGTCACGCGGGCAATGATGCGGGCCACCGGAACGCCCTCTTCGGCGGCGATCTGTTCCAGCGTCAGCGGGCGCCCCGGCGCGCGGTCGGGCAGGCCGGCGCGCTGGTCAAGCTCATGCGGGTCCACCCCCCAGCTGCGCCCGACATATCCCGGCGTCATCCAGGGTTCGATCACCTCTTGCCGGTGTTGCGACCAGTAGATTGCCCGCGTGGCCAGCCGCCCGGCCAGAAACAGGGACACGGCAACTGCCAGCACAAAGGCGCTGACCAGAACCGGATGGCGGCGGAAAAGCCGTTTCATGTCAGCGCCTTGATGCCGCGCGCGATCCCGTCCAGCGTCATCGGCACCATCCGCCCACCAAAGATGTCGCGCACCAGCCGGATCGATTGGGTGTGCGACCAATAGGCCTCGGGCACCGGGTTGATCCACAGGTGCTGCGGCCATTGCTGGCAGGCCCGCGTCAGCCAGACCTGACCGGCTTCGGGGTTCCAGTGCTCATTGGCCCCGCCGGGATGCAGGATCTCATAAGGCGACATGCTGGCATCGCCCACGAAGATGCATTTATAGTCGCTGCCATAGGTGCGCAGCACCTCCCAGGTGGGGGTTTGATCATCCCAGCGGCGGCGATTGTCGCGCCAGACGCCCTCGTAAAGGCAATTATGGAAATAGAAATATTCCATATGTTTGAATTCGCTGCGCGCGGCTGAAAATAGCTCTTCGACGATTTTCACATGCGGGTCCATCGAGCCGCCCACATCTAAAAACAGCAGCACCTTTACGGCATTGCGCCGTTCGGGGCGGGTTTTCACATCGAGATAGCCATGTTCGGCCG
>JALQTL010000061.1 GCA_023260935.1 Paracoccaceae bacterium | reverse complement strand
CCGGTGGGCTTGATACCTCGATCATCCTGAAGTGGTTGCAGACCGAATACGGCTGCGAGGTGATCACCTTCACCGCCGATCTGGGGCAGGGCGAAGAGCTTGAGCCCGCCCGCAAGAAAGCCGAGCTTCTTGGCATCAAGCCCGAGAATATCCATATCGTCGATGTGCGCGAAGAATTCGTGCGCGACTTCGTGTTCCCGATGTTCCGGGCCAATGCGGTCTATGAAGGGCTTTACCTGCTGGGCACCTCGATTGCGCGCCCGCTGATTTCCAAGCACCTTGTTGAAATCGCGCACAAGCACGGCGCCGATGCCGTGGCCCATGGTGCGACGGGCAAGGGCAATGATCAGGTCCGCTTCGAACTGTCTGCCTATGCGCTTGATCCTTCGATCCGCGTGATCGCGCCTTGGCGGGAATGGGATCTGACCAGCCGCACCAAGCTGATCGAATTTGCCGAAGCGAACCAGATCCCGATTGCCAAGGACAAGCGGGGCGAGGCGCCGTTTTCGGTTGATGCCAACCTTCTGCACACCTCGTCTGAAGGCAAGGCGCTGGAAAACCCGGCACAAGAGGCCCCCGATTACGTCTATCAGCGCACCGTCAGCCCCGAAGACGCGCCCGATCTGCCCGAATTCATCGAAGTGACCTTCGAACAGGGCGATGCGGTGGCGATCAACGGTCAGGCGATGTCTCCGGCCACGATCCTGACCGAACTGAACCGCCTTGGCGGGGCGCATGGGATCGGCCGGCTGGATTTCGTGGAAAATCGCTTTGTCGGGATGAAATCGCGGGGCATTTACGAAACCCCCGGTGGTACCATCCTGCTGGAGGCGCATCGTGGCATTGAACAGATCACGCTGGATGCCGGGGCTGGGCACCTGAAAGACAGCATCATGCCGCGCTATGCAGAACTGATCTATAACGGCTTCTGGTTCAGCCCGGAGCGCGAGATGCTTCAGGCCCTGATCGACAAGAGCCAGGAACATGTTACCGGCACGGTTCGACTGAAGCTTTACAAGGGATCGGTATCTTGCGTCGGTCGCTGGTCGGATCATTCGCTCTACAGTGAAAAGCATGTGACTTTCGAGGAAGACGCCGGCGCTTATGACCAGAAGGATGCGGCCGGGTTCATCCGCTTGAACGCGCTGCGCCTGAAGCTGATTGCCACACGCAACGCCCGTGTAGCAAAAAAGGGCTGACAGTCCTGTCACTTTGCACCCGAACGGGCCGTCCGGAACTACCCGTGGCGGCCCTTTTCATGTGACGCAACGGCATGCTTGCCATGCCGGCCCCGAGCGGGTCAGGGTGCGCCCGAAAGGGTGGGCATCATGCTGGAAAAGATCGTGTCGGATATTCGCAAGGCGCTGGAAACGAAATCGTTTTCAGGAAGCCTGAAGTTCGACTGCGGCGCCGACGGGGTGATCGTGCTTGCCGATGGCACGGCCACCACACAAGACCGCGAGACGGATTGCACCCTTCGTCTTTCCACCGAAAACCTTACCGCCCTGCTGAAAGGCAAGCTGAATCCGATGATGGCCATGGCTACCGGAAAGCTGAAGCTTTCTGGCAATCCGGCGGTTGCGATGGGGCTGGCCAAGCTGCTTGGTTAGGGGCTGGGGCCCCTCGACTTTGCGGTTCCTGCGTTTCACGATGCCCTAAGACTGATGGCGGGGGTGCGAAATGCGGACGGATCGGCGCGACCTTCTGATCCTGGGCGGCATCATTGCCGCC
>JALQTL010000034.1 GCA_023260935.1 Paracoccaceae bacterium | reverse complement strand
CCTGTTAAGGGTGAAGGTTCTGCAATCGAGTATGACAACGCACAAGAAGCGTGGACTGCTCGTTACACTCACGAGACAGTTGCAATGGGCTTCTCGTTGACTGAAGAAGCAATCGAAGACAACCTCTACGATTCACTCTCTTCACGTTACACGAAGGCACTTGCACGTGCGATGGCTTACACTAAGCAAGTTAAGGGTGCTAGCATCCTCAACAACGCATTTACTGGTTCAGGCGTAACTTACGGCGACGGTAAAGTATTGTGTGCGACTGACCACCCACTCGTTTCTGGTGGTATTAACTCAAACCGTCCTACTACTGGCGCTGACCTTAACGAAACTTCACTAGAAGCGGCTGTTATTCAGATTGCTGGTTGGACTGATGAGCGCGGTCTGCTTATCGCTGCCAAGCCTACAAAACTCGTTATCCCACCTGCGCTGCAATTCGTTGCTACTCGCCTGTTGGATACGGAGCTTCGTGTGTCTACAGCCGATAACGACATCAACGCCGCCGGTGAGATTGCGCTGACGATGCAGGAAAACAACCATATCGTCGTGATTGGCGCCGACGGCACCGTGGCCAGCCACTTTAGCGCCGGTGCGGTTGATCTGGACGGGGTGGATACCAAACGCGACGGCGCGCTGAACTTTACCGGCAAGATGCAGGGCGTGCTGCGCGAACCCGATGGCCTGCGCTGGATCGACAACGATCATTTCATGATCGCCAATGAAGGCGACTGGAATGGCGGCAGCCGCAGCTGGTCGATCTTCCGCAAGGATGGCACGCTGGTCTACGAAGACGCGGGCGCCCTGGAACGCGCGATTGTGGAGATGGGTCATTACCCGGAACATCGCAACAAGAAGGGCGCAGAGCTTGAATCGGTGGAATTTGCCGTGTTCGACGGTGTACCGACGGGCTTTGTCGTTTCGGAACGGGCCTCTGTGATCGGCGTCTATGACCTGACCGATCCGGCCAATCCGGTTCTGAAGCAGATCCTGCCATCGGGTATTTCGCCCGAGGGTATCGTCGCCCTTCCGGCACGCAATCTGCTGGCATCCGCGAATGAGGTGGACCTGCGCGAAGACGGGCTTGCGCCTGCGCATGTGATGGTTTTCGAACGCGCCGAAGGCACGCCCGCCTATCCGATGATCACCAGTGCGGGCACGGAAGCGCTGATCGGCTGGGGCGCGCTTTCGGGCCTTGTGGCCGACCCGGAGGCGCCGGGCATGCTGCATGCGGTGTCTGACAGCGTGTATCGCTCTGCCCCCACGATCTTTGCCATCGACGCCACGCAAAAGCCGGCCCGCATCACCGGGGCCACGGTTGTGACGCGCGATGGCGCCCCGGCGCAGTTGCTGGATCTGGAAGGGATAACCAATGATGGCGAGGGCGGGTTCTGGCTGGCCTCTGAAGGGCGCAGCGACCGTCTGGTGCCGCATGCGCTGTATCATGTGAACGCCAAGGGCGAGATAAAGGCACAGGTCGCGCTGCCGCCGGAACTGCTGGCGGTGGAGCAGCGCTTTGGCTTTGAAGGCATTGCCAAGGTGGGCGATGTGCTGTGGATGGCCGTTCAGCGTGAATGGAAGGATGATCCGAAGGGCATGGTCAAGTTGCTGGCCTATGACATCAAGGAAAAGACGTGGGGTGCGGTGCACTACCCGCTGGACGCCCCGGCCGAAGGGGCATGGATGGGCCTGTCGGAACTGACGGTACATGGTGACTGGGCCTATGTGATCGAACGGGATAACCAGATTGCCGACAAGGCCGCGGTGAAAAAGATCTATCGCATCGCCCTTGCCGATCTGAAGCCTGCGGCACTGGGCACAGAACTGCCGGTGGTGGCCAAGCAAGAGGTGCGCGACCTGCTGCCCGATCTGGTGGCGCTGAACGGTTATGTGGTTGACAAGGTGGAAGGTTTCGCCATCGACACCGCGGGGCAGGGCTTTGTCGTCACCGATAATGACGGTGTTGATGACAGTTCGGGAGAGACGCTGTTCTGGTCCTTCGGCCCGGTTCAGTAATCCGCCTTGCGATCTGCCAGAAAGGGGCCCCGGGCATTGGTCCGGGGCCCTTTTGCGTGCGGTGGTGAACAGGCAGCGGGACATTGCGACAACGCCTGCAAAGTCATTGCACAGCCGGGGTTTTCGTCGCGATTGGCAACGTGCTACGAAGATTCGAGTCATTTTGATCGAAGGTATCCAATGTCCGCAGCCCCGTTCAGCCGTCGCGCCTTCTTGTCCCTGTCGGGATTTGCCGCCCTGTCGGCCTGTGCCTCAGGCTCGTCAGGGGTGCCATCCTCGGCGGGCTTTCTGCCCGGATACGGGCCGATCTATGACAGCGGCTACACCCTTCCCGGGGTTCCGACGCAATATCTGCAAGGGGTGAACCGGCGGACCACCGGCATCTATCAAGGCGAACAGGCGCCCGGAACGATCGACGTGGACCCCTATGCCAAGTTCCTTTACTTCGTGCGCGAAGGGAACCAGACGGTGCGCTTTCCGATCGGGGTGGGGCGCGCGGGCCGGTCATTCGCCGGCAACGGTACCATTCAGGTAAAGCGCAAATGGCCCGGCTGGACCCCCACGCGCAACATGCTGCGCACAGAGCCCGAGATCTATGGCCCCTTTGCGCGCGGCATTCCCGGCGGGCGGCGCAGCCCGCTTGGGGCGCGGGCGCTTTACCTCTACAAGGGCGGGCGCGATACGCATTACCGCATCCACGGCACCAACGATCTGGAATCGATCGGCAATTCCGGCTCTGCCGGCTGCATCCGCATGTTCAACCATGACATCATCGCACTGTATGAGATGGTGCCGATTGGCACCCCGGTGCATGTTCGCGGCGAAGCGGAATCCCTGCGCGTGGACCCCGAGAATTTTGGCCGCGGCGTGGAACTGCCCGCCCGCAGCGTTGACCCCGAACGGATCTACAGCGCCGAGGCGATTGCCAACGACCCGCCGCCGATCTTTGACGATCCGCGCGATGGCATGCCGGCCGCACCGGGTGACGTGCCGTTGTAAGGCCGGCGCCCGGCGTCAGCCGTTTCAGGTGCGGATGACGTAATCCTTCAGCGTGGTTTCCACCACCTCCCAGGTGCCTTCGAACCCCGGCCGAATGATCCAGCTATCACCAGCGCGCAGATGGGTGACGCTGCCATCCTGCCCGGTCAGGATGGAGTGGCCTTCCAGAATGTGCACATATTCCCATTCGGCATAGCTGACGCGCCACTTGCCGGGCGTGGACTGCCACAGCCCGCAATAAAGCCCGTCAACCTCTTCTAGGTTCCAGGTGGTGTGGACCGGATCGCCCGAAATCACCTTCATCGGGTCGGGGCGGTCTACCTCGGGTGCGGTGGCGTCGCGGGTTACGCGCTGGGTCAGGGGCATGCCTGTCTCTTTCTGGCGGGTGGGTTTGTCGGGGCGATTGGGCATGGTCTGTATCGGGGCGTCAAGTCCGGGCCCTGTGCCGCGGTGCAGCGCAAAATTCTTGCGCAGGGGCGCAGGGTGTTGCACTTATTGGCGGCGGAATGTGAACCCGCTGCTTTCCAAGGAGTGCCGAAGATGAGCGCAACCGCCCCCGTCCGCCCGGTGCTTCCCCCCGATATCAAGGCCCGCAAGGGCGGCGAGCCCTTGGTGGTGCTGACCGCCTATACCACCCCGATGGCACGCCTGGTGGATCCGCATTGCGATATCGCCCTTGTGGGTGACAGCCTTGGCATGGTGCTGCACGGCCTGCCGTCGACCGTGGGCGTGACGATGGAGATGATGATCCTGCACGGTCGCGCGGTGGTGCGGGGCCTGCAAAAGGCGATGCCGGTCATCGACATGCCCTTTGGCAGCTATGAGGAAAGCCCGCAGCAGGCCTTTCGCAATGCCGCGCGGCTGATCGCGGAAACCGGCGCCCCGGCGGTAAAGCTGGAGGGCGGGGAGACGATGGCGGAAACCATTGCCTTCCTGACTGCGCGGGGCGTTCCGGTGATGGCGCATGTGGGGCTGACGCCGCAATCTGTGAATACGCTGGGCGGCTACAAGGTTGTGGGCCGTGCGGAAGAGGCGGAAAAGGTGATGGCCGATGCCCGTGCCTGCCAGGAGGCGGGGGCTTTCTCCATCGTGCTGGAAAAGGTGCCGATGGGGCTGGCGGGCAAGATCACAGAAAGCCTTTCGATCCCCACCATCGGGATCGGTGCGGGCGTGGATTGTGATGGGCAGGTGCTGGTGATCGATGACATGCTGGGCCTGTTCACGGATTTCCGGCCGAAATTCGTGAAGCGTTATGCCGAACTGGGCAAGACGGCCGATCAGGCCATTGCTGCCTTCGCGGCCGAGGTGCGCTCGCGTGCCTTTCCGGCAGCGGAACATGGCTTTCCCGATGTTCTGCCTGCCGCCAAGGCCAAGCCGTGAGCGGGCCAATGTCGAGGCCGGTCATCGTTCGCACGGTCGAAGCCCTGCGCGGCCATGTCCGGGGTTGGAAGGCGGCCGGTCAGGTGGTGGGGGTGGTGCCCACCATGGGGGCGCTGCATGATGGCCACCTCAGCCTTGCCCGGGCCGCGCGGCGCGATTGTGACAGGGTGATCACCACGATCTTCGTGAACCCCAAGCAGTTCAACAACCCCGATGATCTGAAGAAATACCCCCGTACCGAAGAAGCCGATGCCGCGCTGCTGGCCACGGTGCCGGTGGACCTGATCTTTGCCCCCGCGCCGGAAGAGGTTTATCCCGACGGTTTCATCACCACGGTTTCGGTGGGGGGCGTTTCCGAACCTCTGGAAGGGCGGATGCGGCCCGGTCATTTCGATGGCGTGGCCACGGTGGTGACAAAGCTTTTCGGGATGACCATGGCCGACCGGGGCTATTTCGGCCAGAAGGACTGGCAGCAGTTGCAGGTGGTGCTGCGGCTGGTGCGTGACCTGAACCTGCCGGTGCATATCGTGGGCTGCGAAACCATCCGCGAGGCTGACGGTCTGGCCATGTCGTCGCGAAATGTGCGGCTGACGCCCGAAGGCCGGGGCAAGGCAGGCGTGCTTTATGCCGCCATCACCCGGGCCGCACAGGATATCCGCGCGGGCCAGTCTGACAGGATGGCCATCCGCGAGGCGGCGGAAACCATCCGCGCGGCCGGGTTCGACCGGGTGGAATATATCGAGCTTCGGGATGCCGAAACGCTGATGCCGTCGGACGATCCCGCCCGGCCGCGCCGGATGCTGGCCGCCGCCTGGCTGGATGGCGTGCGACTGATCGACAACATCCCGGTCTAGAAAACGGCGCCCGACCGGAAGCCGGGCGCCATTCGGGATCAGTTCATGTCCGCCGCGCGTTCCGCCGCGATCTTTTCCTCGGCTGCGGCCGAGGCGGCCATGAAGGCATCCAGCACTTCCGGGCCGTTCTTCACATTGGTCTTGAACCAGTCGAACACCGGTTCCACCGCCGCCTTGAACGCGGCCTTTTCTTCAGCCGTGGGCACATAGATTTCACCGCCCGCCGCCTTGTAATCGGCATAGGCCTGAATTTCCTTGCGCTTGGGGCTGGCAAAGGTGGCTTGTTGCAGGGCGGCAAAGCCATCCAGCACCACCTGCTTTTGCGCATCGGTCATGCCGGTGAAGCGGTCGTTGTTCATCCACCAGAAGGCCCCCATGTAGCTGTGGCCATCCAGCGTCAGATACTTGATGCCGGCATCGGTGAACTTCATCGACATGATATCGGTGATGCCGTTTGCGGTGCCTTCCACCACGCCGGTCTGCAACGAGGTGAACAGTTCGGGCCACGGAATCGGCGTAGGCGCCGCACCCAGCGTGGTGGCAAGGGTCTGCGGCAGGTCAGCCGGAACCGTGCGCATCTTCATGCCTGCCAGATCGGCCGGGGTGGCGATGCGCTGCTTTGTGTTGGCATAGTTGCGCCAGCCGCCGGTGTTGCCGATGGTCATCAGGCGGATCGTATCGCCGCTGTCGGCCAGCGCCATCTTGCGCAGCATGCGGGTGAAATCGCCGGTCAGCACCTCTTCGGCCACGCGGTCATCGCTCATCAGATAGGGCAGGTCCAGAACCTGCACATAGGGGAACAGGCCCGCAGCCCCGCCGGAGGTGGAAATGTAGATGTCGATGGTGCCATCCGATACGCCGGCCATGCATTCATCAGGCTTGGCGCAAAGCTGGGTGCCCATGAAAATCTCGACGCCAATGGCACCGTTCGAGGCGTTTTCGACATAGTTCTTGAAGACGACAAGACCGTCGTAATCTTCGTCATTCTCGTTGGAATTGGCCGTGGCGCGCAGCATGATATCCTGCGCCATGGCCACCCCGGCGGTGCCCGCCATAAGTGTCGCCAGCACCAGCGACTTCAGTGTGGTCTTCAGCATCTTGATGTTCCTCCCTCGGATTTGTCTGAAGTTTATTGCACGAACCCGAACAGACGCGGCACGGTCAGCGTCAGCGCGGGGAAATAGGTCAGCAGGAAGATTACCGCCACTTCGACCAGCAGGAAGGGCATGGCGGCCTTGGCCACCGTTTCCACCCGAAGGCCGGACACGGAAGAGGTGACGAACAGCACCAGCCCCATGGGCGGCGTCAGAAGCCCTACGGTCAGGTTCACCGCCATGATGATGGCAAAGTGAACGGAATTCACGCCCAGTTCCACGAAGATCGGCCCAAGGATCGGGCCAAGGATGATGATGGCGGGGCCCGCGTCCAGAAACATGCCCACGATGAACAGCAGGATGTTGATCAGAAACAGCAGGACATAGGGGTTGTCCGACAGGGCAAGAATGAAGTCGGCCAGCATCTCGGGCGTGTGGGCAAGGCTGGCCACGGTCTTGAAGGCCATGGCCGCCCCCACCAGCAACAGCACCACGGCCGAGGTGATGCCCGACCGGATCAGGACATCGGGCATGTCGGAAAGCTTCAGCGTGCGCATCACGAACAGGCCGATGAAGACGGCATAGCCCACGGCAATTGCGGCCGCTTCCGTGGGGGTGAAGATGCCGCCCAGAATGCCGCCCAGAATGATAACCGGCGTCAGCAGCGGCCAGATCGCCTTGGTCGTGGCCTTGCCGCGTTCGCCCCATGTCGCGCGGGGTGTGGCGGCGGGGAGTTCGTATTTGTCGGCCATCAGCCAGATCACCAGCATCAGTGACAGGCCGATCAGCAGCCCGGGCACGATGCCGGCCAGAAACAGCGCGGCCACGCTTTCCCCCATGACATAGGCATAGATGATCATGATGCCCGAAGGCGGGATGATGGGCCCTATGATCGAACTGGCGGCCGTGATGGCGGCGGCAAAGCGCCGGCTGTAGCCCTGCTTTTCCATCGCCGGGATCAGCATCGACCCCAGCGCCGAGACATCGGCCACGGCCGAGCCGGAGAGCCCCGCAAACAGCATCGATGACATCACGTTCACATGCGCAAGACCGCCCCGCAGGTGGCCGATCATCGCCTGGCTGAATTCCACCAGCCGAAGGGTGATGCCGGCGCGGTTCATCAATTCGCCCGCCATCATGAAGAAGGGGATGGCCATCAGCGGAAAGCTGTCCATCCCGTTATAGACGTTGCGGTAAAGCAGCGTGATGTCGCGTTCCTGACCATTCAGCCAAAGCAGGATGCCGGGGGCGGCGATCAGGCCGAAAAATACTGGCAGACCAAGGAAAAGGAAGACCAGGAACAGGGGAAGGAAAAGGCTCAGCATCATTCCGCCCCCAACGATACGGCCTCGGGAATTTCGGGCAGGCGGTCATGGCCGCCCATCAGGCTGATCAGATTGCGCAGCATCAGTTCCACGCAGACCATGATCATCAAGATCAGCCCCACCAGCATCGAGGCCATCTGCGCCGAGCGCGGCGCCTTGGCCCAGGCCGAAAGATCCCATGCCACCGGATAGCGCAGGGCATCCATTTCGAACCGGCCGCCAAGGCCGGTCACTTCCTTCCATGAAATGCCAAGGGCCATCCACAGGACCATCAGCGAAATTCCCAGCAGCACCAGTGCCAGCAGCGTGGCGGCCATCCGGGGCAGCATGCGCACGACAATTTCAATCGCCACGAATCCGCCGCGGCGAAAGGCTGTGGCCACCATCAGGCCCGTGGCCCAAAGCATCAGGAAACGCGCCGCTTCTTCGGGCCATGGCAGGGCATTGCCAAGGACATAACGGAAGAAGACCTGCAAAAGAATGATCACGACCATGGCCGCCATGCAGAACGCCCCCAGCCCCCGACCGATGGCCAGAAGGGTAGCATTGATCACGCCAAGAGCCTTTGTCAGCCCCAGCAATGCGCCCATGGCGCGCCTCCTCCCTGTTTCCCCCGCACTCCCTGCGGGGGCCGTCATGGTCCGGGGTCTGTTACAGCCCCGGGACGAAACCGCCGTATTGCCCCTGCGCAAAGACAAGCGGGGCGCCTTCACGATGTGCGGCCCGCAGCACCCGACCCACGACGATCAGATGATCGCCTCCCTCGTGGGTGGCGTGCTGGACGCAATCGAACCGGGCAAGGGCGCCGTGAATGACCGGCACGCCTTCGGCATTGATCTCATGGCTCAGGCCGTGAAAGCCCTCTCCGCCCCGGTTGAACCGGGCCAGCCATCCGGCATGATCGCGGTCCAGCACATGAATCGCGTAATGCCGGGCTGCCGCGTAATGCGGATAGCGACTGGAGGATTTCGCGGGCGACCACAGCACCAGAGGCGGGTCCAGCGACACGGCCGCAAAGCTGTTGGCGGTGAACCCCATCGGGCCTTCGGGGCCGTCGATGGTGATCACCGTCACCCCGGTTGCAAACCGCCCCAAGGCATCGCGGAAAGCCCGCGCATTGTCTTGGGGCGTGAACACCATTTCCGTCATTACCGCTCCATCCGCCATCACGGCACCTCATGTCCCAGAGCGTGAGTGTAGAGTTCGAACCACGTCTGGCGATCCATTTCCACCTTTGTGGCGTCGGAAATCCGTGCAATGCGGTCAAGGCTGTTGGTCCCCAGCACCGGCAGGATGCGGGCAGGGTGGCGCAACAGCCAGGCAATCGCCACCGCCGACCAGTCCAGCCCCTGTTCCGCGCCAATGCGGTGCAGGGCGTCGCGCAGGGCAAGGCCCGACCCCGACAGCAGCGCACCGCCCGCAAGCGGGCTCCATGCCATCAGAGGAATGCCGCGTTCCTGATGAAAGGCGATGTCGCCGTTGGTAAAGGGCGCGTGGCAGGCCAGCGAAATTTCGATCTGGTTGGTGGCCAGCCGGGTCTTCATCGCCGATTGCAGCAGGGTGAAATCCCATGGCCGGAAGTTCGATACCCCCACCGCCCGCACCTTGCCCGAGGCGACAAGGCCATCAAGGCAGGCGCCGGTTTCGCAGGCATCCATCAGCGGGTCGGGTCGGTGGATCAGCAGCAGGTCGATCCGGTCCGTCGCCATGTCACGCAAGGATGCCTCGACGCTGGCGGTGATATGTACGGCGCCGGTATCGTAGTATTTCACCCGTGCGGCCGCATGCCGGCCGACTGGGGCGACGATATCGCATTTCGTGACGATCTCGATTTGGTCACGCAAGCCGGGCGCGGCCTTCAGCGCGGCGCCCAGCAGGGATTCCGCCGTGTAGCCGCCATAGATATCGGCTTGATCCATGGTGGTGATGCCCTGGGCCAGACAGGCCTCGACCTTGGCCTGCACATGGGCGGCCCCGGTTTCGGCATCATCCCCCAGCCGCCACATGCCATAGACAAGGCGCGACAGGGCGACACCGGGGGTGACTTCGATCTTTTGCATCAGCGGCGCTCTCCGGTTCCAAGGGGGGTGGCGGGGGTTTCGGCGGGCACCCGGCCATAGGCATGGGGCAGCGAGCAGGTTTTCAGATGCGGCAGCACCTTGGTGCCGAAATGGTCAGCCTCGTCCAGATGCGGATAGCCCGAGAAGATGAAGGCGCGGATGCCCATCTTCCGGTAGGCCTCGATCTCTGTCAGCACCTGATCCACCGATCCGACCAGCGCCGCGCCGCAGCCCGACCGCGCCCGGCCGATGCCCGTCCACAGATGCGGTTCGACATAGCCGAACTTGTCGGCCAGTTCCCGCGCCCGGGCCTGATGCGCCACGCCAAGCGAGATGGAATCATGCGCCCGGCTGCGGATCAGCGTGCCGTATTCGTCATCCAGCTTGCTGACCAGATGTTCGGCATATTCGCGCGCCTCGGCTTCGGTATCGCGCACGATCATGTGGACGCGCAGGCCGTAATCCAGCGTGCGGCCATGGGCGGCGGCGCGGGCATGCACATCCTTCATGCGCTGGTCCAGAACCTCTTTCGGTTCGGGCCACATCAGATAGACGTCGCATTGCGCCCCGCACAGTTCCAGCGCGTCGGGCGAATAGCCCCCGAAATACAGCAGCGGGCCGCCGTTCTGTTGATAGGGCTTCGCGGGATCGGCGCTGACCTTCGAAATCTTGTAGACCTCGCCGTCATATTCGATGTGGTCGCGCGTCCAGGCTTGACGCAGGATTTCCACCACCTCGTGACTGCGCTTGTAGCGATAGGCGCTGTCGGCCACCTCTCCGGGGAAATCGGACGAGATCACGTTCAGCGTCAGCCGGCCCTTCAGCATATGGTCCAGCGTGGCCACGGTGCGGGCCAGCATCACGGGCTGAACCTCTCCGCAGCGGATGGCGGCAAGGAAGTTGATCCTGTCGGTGATCGGCGCGCAGCCGGCCACGAAGGAAAGCGTATCCTGCCCCACCTGATAGCTGGACGGGCACAGGATGTTGCGGAACCCATGGTTTTCGGCCGCCTTCACGATGCCCGAGCAATGGTCCCAGCTTGACCGCAGGCGCCCATCGGGCACGCCGAGAAATTCGTAGTCGTCCGAGCAGAGCGCGGCGAACCAGCTGACCTCGGACGCATCGAGGTCGGCCGAGGTGACGGGCACCACAGTCATGTCATCCTCCCTGAAATCCCCTTTGTGGGACTCATCTTTTTCCTTGCGTAACACCGGGCAAAATGTAAATCAATCCTATATCAATTCTGGTGGCGCGAATGTCCCTTCCCCCGTCACAGCCGGCGCAGCCCGGCGCCTTGCCGCTGTATCTTCAGATCAGCGAGCTGCTGATCCGCGACATCGCCGCGGGCCGGCTGGTCGACGGATCGCGCTTGCCACCCGAACGGGAAATGGCCGCGCAGCTTGGCATTGCCGTGGGCACGCTGCGGCAGGCCCTGAAGGCGCTGGCCGACAAGGGGCTTCTGGAAAGCATTCAGGGATCGGGCAATTATATCCGGGCAAAGGCCGATCCGGCCTCGGTCTATGCGCTGCTGCGGATCGAGCTTCTGTCCGGCGGCGGGCTTCCCACCGCGCGGGTGCTGTCGGTGGATCGCCTGCCCAAAGACCCGGGCCTGCCGGCTTTTGGCAGCCATCCCGAAGGCCACCGCATCCGTCGCCTGCGCTTTCTTTCCGGCACGGTGGCCGCGGTCGAGGAGATCTGGCTGGACGCGGCCCATGTCGACCGGATCACGCCCGATGACCTTTCGGAATCGCTGTATCTTTACTATCGGCAAAAGCTGAACCTGTGGATTGGCCGGGCGGAAGACCGGGTTGGTCTGGGCCGGGTGCCCGATTGGGCGCCGGCCGAATTCCCCGTGCCTCACGGCGCGCCGCTGCCGCTGATCACCCGCACCACCTGGGCGCAGGACGGCCGCACGGTCGAAGCCTCGTTCACCTGGTATGACCCCGAAAAGGTGGCCTATGTGGCCCGTTTGAAATAAGAAAGACTGACATGGACCTGAAATACGGCATCATCGGTTGCGGCATGATGGGGCAAGAGCATCTTCGCAACATCGCGCTGATGGAACGGGCCAGCGTGGCCGCAATCTTCGAGCCGGATGCAACGATGCGCGCGCGGGCGGCCGAACTGGCCCCCGGGGCGGCGATGCTGGGCAGTCTGGCCGAGGTGGTGGCCCACCCCGATGTCAACGTGCTGCTGATCGTCAGTCCGAACTATCTGCATCTGGCGCAACTGGAAGAGATTGCCAGCATTCGCCCCCTGCCGATCCTGTGCGAAAAGCCGCTGTTCACCGATCCGGCCGATGCGCCGCGGTTGGCGGCCCTGCGCAATGCCTATCCTGCGCCGATCTGGGTGGCGATGGAATATCGCTATATGCCGCCGGTCGCACATCTGATCCGGCAGGCAGCCGAGGTGACGGGCGGGGTCAAGATGCTGACGATCCGCGAACACCGCTTTCCGTTTCTGGAAAAGGTGGGTGACTGGAACCGGTTCAACCGCAACTCGGGCGGGACTCTGGTGGAAAAATGCTGCCATTTCTTTGATCTGATGCGCCTGATCGCCGGCTGCAATCCGGTTCGGGTGATGGCCAGCGGCGGGCAGGCGGTGAACCATCTGGACGAAAGCTATGGCGGGCAGAAACCCGATATCTGGGACAACGCCTATGTGATCGTCGATTTCGAAAGCGGTCTGCGGGCCATGCTGGAACTGTGCATGTTCGCCGAAGGCGCGCGCTATCAGGAAGAGATTTCGGCCGTGGGGCCCTTGGGCAAGATCGAATGCCTTGTGCCCGGCCCGGGGCGGTTCTGGCCGGCCCATCTGGGCGAACCGCCGGTGCCGCGTGTGATCGTCAGTCCACGGAACCCCAAGGGGCCGCAAGAGCTTGAGGTGCCGGTGGACCCTGCCTTGCTGGCCGCGGGCGATCACAACGGATCGACCTTCTATCAGCATCAGGGTTTTGCCCGTGCGGCGCGCGGGGTGCAGGCGCCCGAGGTCAGCCTGAGCGATGGCTGGTGGGCTGTGGCCATGGGCATGGCGGCGCAGGAAAGTGCAACCACGGGGCAAGCGGTTGATCTGACCCGCGCGCCCTATGTGCCCCGCTGACGGCAGTTCGAGCTTGCATCAGGCGGCATGGCGTGGTGCTTGATCGGAAAAACTGACCGAGGCGCGCATGACCTATCTGAAGCTGAACGATGGCACCCGGCTGCCCAAGCTGGGCCTTGGCCTGTGGCAGGTGCCCAATGATGTTGCCTCTTTTGTCGTCACGGGGGCCATCCAGCGCGGTTACCGGCTGTTCGATGGGGCCGCGCTCTATGGCAACGAGGCCGAACTTGGCGCCGGAATCCGGGCCGCCGATTGCCCGCGCGACCAGATCTTCCTGACCACGAAGATCTGGAACGACCGGCAGGGGTTCGACCAGACCCTTTCAGCCTTTGATGAAAGCGAGGCCCGACTTGGGCTGACGCCAGATCTGATCCTTATTCACTGGCCCTGCCCGCAGCGCGGGCTTTACCTTGAAACCTGGCGCGCGCTGGTGCGACTTCGGGAAGAGGGGCGGGTGCGGTCTATCGGGGTGTCGAACTTTCATGCCGATCATCTGGTTCGCATCATCGGTGAAACCGGGGTGACGCCGGTGCTGAACCAGATCGAGCTGCACCCGAGGCTGCAACAGGCCGAACTGCGGGCGATGCATGAACGGCTGGGAATCGTCACCCAAAGCTGGACGCCGCTGGGGGGCGGACGCAGCTTTGATGCGCCGCCGATCCGCGCCATCGCCGACCGGCTGGGCGTGACCCCGGCACAGGTCATCTTGCGTTGGCATCTGCAACTGGGCTGTTCGGCGATTCCGCGCAGCACAAGGCCGGAAGGGCAGGCCGAAAACCTTGCAGCGCTGGATCTGACACTGACGGACGATGACATGGCCGCCATCGCCACGCTTGACGCGGGCGAACGCACTGGCCCCGATCCGATGCTTGTCGGCTAGCGCGGCAATGTCGGGGCCGGAGCGGCGGATTGTTCGGGATACAAATCAGGGTTTGATCCTTTTGCGCGGCGCGCGCAGGTTGCCGCATCTGCAAGGAGCATTGTCGTGGTCAAGACGCCCATCATCACCCCGGTCCTGATTGCGGGATGTGTCATCCTCATGCTGGGCTTTGCGATCCGGGCAAGCTTCGGCGTCTTCCAGATTCCCATCGCATCGGAATTCGGCTGGGCGCGGGCCGAATTTTCGCTTGCGATTGCCATCCAGAACCTTGCCTGGGGCATCGGGCAGCCCTTGTTCGGCGCGATGGCCGAAAAGTTCGGGGACCGCAAGGCGATTGTGGCCGGCGCGCTGACCTATGCGGCGGGGCTTGTGCTTTCATCTGTCGCCGTCACGCCGGGACAGCATCAGATGCTGGAGATTCTGGTGGGTTTCGGCATTGCCGGCACGGGCTTTGGTGTGGTGCTGGCCGTGGTCGGCCGGGCCGCCGCGCCCGAGCATCGGTCGATGACGCTGGGGATTGCCACTGCCGCCGGGTCGATGGGGCAGGTCTTTGGGGCGCCAACCGCGGAATTCCTGCTGCAATCCTATAGCTGGCAAGAGGTCTTCGTGATCTTTGCCGCCATCATCCTGTGCAGTCTGTTCGCCCTTCCCTTCATCCGGTCGCCCAAGCTGGCCAGCCGGCAGGAGCTGGAAGAAAGCATGGGCACCGTGCTGGTCCGCGCCTTCAAGGATCCGTCCTATACGATGATCTTTCTGGGCTTCTTTTCCTGCGGCTATCAGCTTGCTTTCATCACCGCCCATTTCCCCGCTTT
>JALQTL010000397.1 GCA_023260935.1 Paracoccaceae bacterium | reverse complement strand
TGATCATGGCCGTTGGCTGGCACAACTTCGTGTTTCTGGCGCCCGCGCCCTTTGGCATGCTGTTCTCGGACCTTTGGGTGGCGCAGGTAATGGCGCAGACCGAATTCCGCTCGATCCTCATCCGCGGCTATACCATTCCCTTCTGAGACGCGCCCGACATCGCCCTGATCCCGGGAACGCGGCAACCGCCGCGCGCCCCCATTTCCCATTCTAAAGAGGCCAAATATGCTTGAGATCAAGAACCTGCACGTCAAACTTGAGGAAGAGGACAAGGTCATCCTGCGCGGGGTGGACCTGTCGGTGAAGGCGGGCGAAGTCCATGCGATCATGGGGCCGAACGGATCGGGCAAATCCACGCTCTCCTATGTGCTGGCAGGCCGCGACGGCTATGAGGTGACCGAAGGCTCGGCCACGCTGGAAGGGGTGGAACTTCTGGACATGGAGCCCGAGGAACGCGCGGCGGCAGGCCTGTTCCTGGCCTTCCAGTATCCGGTTGAAATCCCGGGCGTCGGCAACATGACCTTCCTGCGCACCGCCGTTAATGCACAGCGCAAGGCGCGCGGCGAGGAAGAGCTGAGCGCGGGCGATTTCCTGAAGGTGGTGCGCGAAAAGGCCAAGGCGCTGAAGATTGACGCCGACATGCTGAAACGCCCGGTCAACGTGGGCTTTTCGGGTGGCGAGAAGAAGCGCAACGAAATTCTGCAAATGGCCATGCTGGAACCGAAGATGTGCATCCTGGACGAAACCGACAGCGGCTTGGATGTGGATGCGATGAAGCTGGTTTCCGATGGCGTGAACGCCCTGCGCGATGCCGGGCGGTCTTTCCTTGTCATCACGCATTATCAACGGCTTCTGGACCATATCAAACCCGATGTGGTGCATATCATGGCCGCGGGCCGGATCGTCAAAACGGGCGGGCCTGAACTGGCGCTGGAAGTGGAGCACAACGGCTATGCGGATATTCTGGCGGAGGTGCAGTGATGGCCTTGCCACATGCAAAAGCCGATCTGCTGACCGCAAGGATCGCGGGCCTGACCTTCGATGCCGCGGGCTGGCTGGGCCGGGCCCGGTCTGACGCCTTGGCCCGGCTGACGGCGATGGGGGCCCCGGTCAAGCGAGACGAATACTGGCGCTATACCGATCCCAGCAGCCTGACCGCGCCAGAAGCGCCGCGCGCGGTGCTGTTTGACGCGGGTGGCGAAGCCCCGTCCTTTGACGGGATCGACCGGCTGAAGATTGTCTTTGTCGATGGTGTCTTCGATCCGGCGCAGTCTGACGCGCTTAACATGGCGGGGGTCGAGATCCTGCGTCTGGCCGAAGTTGCGCCGGCCGATATACACTGGGCGCGCGATCTTTACGGCGTGCTGGAAAGCCGCGGGCAGGCACCGGTTCCGCGGCCAATGGCCACGCTGAACACAGCCTTTGCCGATGACGGCATATTGATCCGGGTCACGGCCCGCGCCTCGCGCCCTGTTTCGCTGATTTATACCCACAAATCCGAAACTTCCGACGCCATGCTGCATCACTGCATCAAGCTGGAGCCGGGCGCGGAACTGACCGTTCTGGAAAACGGCCCCGCCGCCGCCCGCTTCACCAAGGTGATGGAAGTGGACGTGGCCGAAGGGGCGCGCTTTCACCATATCCGCGCGCAGGGGCGCGACCACGAACGCCGTGCCCATACCCATCTTTTCGCCCGGGTCGGGGCCGGGGCACTGTTCAAGTCCTTTACCCTGACCGCCAATGGCCGGCTGACCCGCAACGAGGCGGTGATCGAGCTGGTCGGCGACGAGGCGGTGGCCCATGTGGCCGGTGCGGCGGTGGGGGATGGCGACTTTCACCATGATGACACGGTCTTCGTGACCCATGCCGCCGAACGCTGCGAAAGCCGTCAGGTGTTCAAGAAGGTGCTGAAGAACGGCGCGGTGGGCGTGTTCCAGGGCAAGATCCTTGTGAAGCCCGGCGCGCAAAAGACGGACGGATATCAGATTTCCCAAAGTCTGCTGCTGGATGACCATTCGCAGTTCCTTGCCAAGCCCGAGCTTGAGATCTACGCCGACGACGTGAAA
Source organism: Paracoccaceae bacterium (assembly GCA_023260935.1). Taxonomy (GTDB): domain Bacteria; phylum Pseudomonadota; class Alphaproteobacteria; order Rhodobacterales; family Rhodobacteraceae; genus Pseudotabrizicola. The sequence continues at coordinate 560 of JALQTL010000397.1, read as the reverse complement.
TGCTCGCACGGGTCTACCTCGGGCGCGATTGACGAGACGGCGCTTTACTACCTGCGCTCGCGCGGGGTGCCGTTGCGTCAGGCGCAGTCTCTTTTGGTGCTGGCCTTCCTTGCCGAAGCGATTCAAGAGATCGAGGACGAGGCGCTGGCCGAAGACATTCGCAGCCGGCTGGAAAGCTGGCTGGCGCGGCACGGGCAGTAAGATGGCGGTGACCTCGGATATCGTCGAAAGCTGGCGCCGCCCGCGCGCGGTGCTGCGTCGCCATCTGGCGCGCGGCGTGTCCGAGCCCTTCGCCTTCAGCCTGCTGTTCGTCTTTCTGCTGATCGCCTTCGTGGCGCAATATCCGGTGGCTGCGCGGGAAACCGTGCTGCACCCGGAAAAACCGCTGTCGGCACAACTGCTTGCCGTGGCGCTTGGGTTGCTGGCGACAATTCCGGCCTTCTACCTGCTGGCGGCGGCCAGCCGGCTGGTCGGGCGGCTCGTCGGGGGGCGAGGCAGCTGGTATGGCGCGCGGCTTGCCCTGTTCTGGGCGCTGGTCGCGGTCACGCCGCTGGTGCTGC
>JALQTL010000138.1 GCA_023260935.1 Paracoccaceae bacterium | reverse complement strand
TTGACTTCACCGTTTTCGGCCCGCGCCTCTGTCACCTGCAAGGGCTGCCCGTCGGGAGAAAGGTCATTGGCCAGAACGTCGATGACGGCATCGGTATCTTCGGGCGTGGTCACGGCATCGGGCATGGCGACCGGATCGCCGTCATCGGCGGTCAGCACATTCTCGATTTCGACAAAGGCCATCGATCCGGTAACGGCGCCATCCGCATCCAGAAAATCGACCGTGCCGTTTTCATTGTTGGCGGGATCGTAATTCACCCGCAGCGGGCCAGAGCCACGCAGATCAAGCGTGTCGAAATCGTCACCTTCGGATGACCCATCCACCACATCGCCCGCCGTCGCGCCAATGAACAGATCGCGGTCGGCGCCCCCTGTCATCGTATCGGCACCTTCGCCGCCAATCATCACATCGGCGCCGGCGCCGCCGGTCAGGACGTCGTCATCGATGCCGCCATCCAGAAGATCATTTCCGATACCGCCAATCAGCGTATCGGCATCGTCGCCGCCGTAAAGGGAATCGTCCCCCGCCCCCCCATCCAGCAGGTCACGGGTGTTGTCCGGATCGGCATCCGTTGCATCGGGCAGATGCGTCGGGTCCAGCAGATCACCCCGCGTGCCGCCCAGCAGCACGTCATTGCCATCGCCGCCCAGAACGGTATCGTTCCCTTCGCCCGCAAAGACGGTGTCATCGCCGGCCCCTGCCTGAACGCCGTCATCGTCATCCCCGGCATCGATGGCATCATTTCCGGTGCCCGCGTCGATCACATCGCGGTCATCGCCGGTCAGGATCGTGTCATTGCCCGCCCCGCCCAGCACGGTATCGCGGTCATCGAAAGCATCCGTATCCGCGGGATAAAGGCCGGGATAGGCCCGGTCCGGCGCGGCATCCCCCCCGTGGCTGCGGGTATCGATGAAATCATCGCCATCCCCGCCACTGGCCAGATCATTGCCCGCGCCGCCGATCAGCGCGTCGTCACCAATCCCGCCGTCAAGCGTGTCGTCCCCGACCCCGCCGTCCAGATCATCAGCGCCATCGCCACCCAAAAGACTGTCATCGCCATCCCCTCCGAACAGGGTGTCGTCATCCGCGCCACCCGAAAGCGTATCATTGCCGTCATCGCCGAACATCAGGTCGCGGCCCGCGTCACCCGTGGCGATATCATCGCCGGCGCCGCCATAAACCAGATCATCGCCCAGATCGGCGGTTATGTCGTCATTGCCCAGACCCGACAGGATGGTATCATTCCCCGCCCCGGCGTGAACGATGTCATCCTGCGGCGCCTCGCCGGGCAGCAGGGCATCGTTATTGTCGATCCGGTCCCCCTGCGGGTCACCGGTATAGGCTAGGTCGATCAGATCGCCGCCCATGGTGCCCTGCACGATGCCATCCCCCACAGGCGGCGGGGGCGGCGTGTTATCGACCGTATCCGAGATCGAGAAATATTCGACCGTGCCCTGAAAGAAGCTGTCCACGCCTGCCAGCGTCCCGGCCGGCGATTGCGATTGCCCGGCGCCGATGATCCAGTTCTGGTTGATGGCGCCCATATCCATCGTCAGGGTATTGGGGACATCATCCGTGTAGCTGCCGCCCGAGGTCAGGTTCTGAATGGAAACCGTGCCGCCCAGGCCCCCGAAATCCCAGGAATAGGAAAGGGAAATCTCGTCGCCCGGGGTATAAAAGCCCGGGCCAGTGCTGAAAACCTGCGATCCGGTGGCGGTTTCATGGGTGATCTCGATCACCCCGTCGCCCAGCACCTCGATGCGGAACCCACCTTCGGTGGCGCCAGCACTGTCACGCGACAGAACCGTGCGGGGCACGTTGAAATTGGTATCGGGGTCGATGGTGAACTGAATTTCCAGCGTGCCGCGATCCAGCTGGAAGCTGTCGCTCTGGGCGATCTTCACCAGATCGTCCAACCCGTCGAAAACCGCCTGCGCCCCGTTCGATGCCGCGCCGTTGAAATAGATGCCATTCTGCGCCCCATCGTCGAGCGCGCTGTCAGCGGCCGTGGTGGAGGGGTCATTCAGATTGTAAAACGCGAACACTGGCATCGTCTTTTCCTCGTAATCAACAGGCGCCAGCAGCACACTCGCACCCAATCGGAACAGCCTTCGGGCCGCCCCACTGTCACGCAAGTTTCCGGTGATCACAAAAGACCGGAGCATCGCGCTTCTCGGCCTGCCGCTTGAAAGACAAAGGGTTCATCACCGCCCCGACGCAAACGGCCACGATCGCCGCTTCCCCGATGGGCCACGCCGGATCTGACTATCCCTGTCGATGTGCCTGGCAGCACATTGTCTTAACGCGACCGCCCCCACGGCCTTTCGCCCAGCCAAGGCCGGACAAGCACATATTTATACGCGCTTAAGGATGCCGGAAAGCAAAAAACGGCCAGAATGGGGCGGTCAGAAGGACCATGTGTGGCGAGAATACGGCGAAAGCGCAACCCTGAATTGCATCCCGTTGCTGCAACCTGAACAGTGCGCCAGAGCCATCACCGCCAGCAAAACAGCGGGACTTGTTCAGCCTGCTGCAAACGCACTGCTTTTTGGCCCCGCCCACAGGTGATCGCGGACGCACCACTGTTTCCGATGCGAATACATGAACCAGGCATCACGATTTCGCCGTGCCGCGCACTTTCCTGCGCTCGCTGCCCGCCGCCTTGGCGCAACGATGTTCGCGTTCCTGCGCCAATCGGCAGATTGCGGGGCGATTCCACACGTCACGGCGCCACCAGATGCCTGAAGTGGCGCGAATCATTCAGCTTTCAGGAAAAGAAGTGGTGCCCAAGGTCGGACTCGAACCGACATGTATTGCTACGGCGGATTTTGAATCCGCTGCGTCTACCATTCCGCCACTCGGGCCACCTGTGCTGGGTTTAGCCGTGCCCCATCAGCACGTCAACACCCGTTGCTTTCATAGATCATCCGTCGAAAACGTATCACAGTCGGCGATCTGCCCGGACTGCAACCCCGTGACAAACCAGCGCGACCGTTGTTCGGCCGTGCCATGGGTAAAGGTATGCGGCATCGGCCGCTGCCCGGCTGCCCGTTGCAGCGTATCGTCGCCGATCTGGCGGGCGGCATGCACCGCCTCTTCCAGATCCTTGCGGTCGATCGACCCGAAGGCCTGCGCCGCATGCCGCGCCCAGACACCGGAAAGACAATCGGCCTGCAATTCGATGCGCACCGAAATCGCGTTGCTTTCCGCCTCGCTGACCTGACGGCGGATGTCATTGGCCCTGGCCAGAATGCCCAGTTCGTCCTGCACATGATGGGCGATTTCATGGGCCACCACATAGGCGGCTGCAAAATCGCCCCGCGCGCCAAGCCGCTTTTCCAGCGTCACGAAAAAGCCGGTGTCCAGATAGGCCTTCTTGTCGACCGGGCAGTAGAAGGGCCCCGTGGCGCCGCTGGCCCCGCCACAGGGGCTTTGCGTGGCTTCCTTGAACAGCACCAGCGTGGCCGGCGTGTAGCTGCGGCCCAACTGATCCTTGAACACCTGTGCCCAGACCTCTTCGGTATCGGCCAGCGTGACCGAGACGAATTCCCCCGCCGCCTGATCGGCCTCGGTCAGTTCCACCGGCGCCGAAGACCCGGCGCCGGGGTCATTCAGCAGCGGCGTCACGTCGATGCCAAGGAAATAGCCGATCAGCAGGATCGCGATCATTCCGACCCCACCGACGGCAGCGCCACCGCGCCGCGGGCCCTGCGCCCGCCGATCCTCGATATTGCGGCTGCCCCGCCTGCCCCGCCATTCCATGTACACACCCCCCGCACCATTCGCCCCCTAACATAGCGCCGCCCGGTCACGGCCGGAAGCGTTCTTGACGCGGGCGCGTTCTCGTGGTGCATGTCCGCGCAATAGGGCAAAGGCTTTGGCATGATCCGCGCGCTTTACAACTGGACGATCCGGCTGGCCGAACACCCGCATGCAATGTGGGCGCTTGCCTTTGTGGCCTTCATCGAAAGCTCGGTCTTTCCGATCCCGCCCGACATCCTGATGATTCCGATGATCCTTGCTGCCCCGCGGCGTGCCTTTCTGATTGCCGCCGTGGCCACAATATCTTCGGTGCTGGGGGGGCTGTTCGGCTACTGGATCGGGGCGGCGCTGTTCGAACAGGTCGGCCTGCCGGTGCTGGAATTCTATGGCAAGACCGAGAATTTCGATACCTTCCGCCAGACCTATAACGACTGGGGCGCCTGGGCCGTGCTGATCGCGGGCGTCACCCCCTTTCCCTACAAGGTGGTCACCATCCTGTCGGGCAGCACCGGGCTGAACCTGACCGTGTTCATGCTGGCCTCTGTCCTTGCGCGGGGGCTGCGCTTTTTCGTGGTGGCAACCCTTCTGTGGAAATTCGGCGCACCCATTCGTGATTTCATCGAACGCCGGCTGGGTGCCATCTTCACGCTGCTGATCGTGCTGCTGCTGGGCGGCTTTGTCCTGTTGAGATACATATGATGCTGACCACGCCGCAACGCCTGCTGACCCTTGCCGCCGGACTGGGCTCTGCCGCCCTTCTGGCCGGCGCCTTTGCCTTTCAATACATCGGCGGGCTTCTGCCCTGTCAGCTGTGCCTGTGGCAACGCTGGCCGCATGCCGCAGCGGTGGCGATCCTGCTCATGGTGCTGGCAACGGGCTGGCGCTGGCTGTTGTGGCTGGGCGCGCTTGCCGCGCTGACGACGGCCGGGATCGGCCTGTTTCACGCAGGTGTTGAACAGGGCTGGTGGGAAGGTCTTGCCAATTGCAGCGTGAACACGCTGTCGGGCGTGGGCGTGGCCGACCTGCTGGACCCCACGAAGGATGTGGCCCAGCCGGTGCGCTGCGATGCTATCCCGTGGCAAATGGCCGGTATTTCGATGGCCGGGTGGAACGCCATCCTGTCGCTGCTTTTTGCCCTGCTGTGGCTTTCGGCGGCCCGGCGCAAGGCCGCCTGAACACCGCATCGCTCAGGCCGGGAAACGCGGGCCCGTCTGGCCAATCGCAAGGGTCTGTGCCGCCAGCACCGTGCCCCCGCACAGCCGCGCATGTTCCTGAATGGCAAAACGGTCGGTCATGCCGGCAACGTAATCGGCAATCACCCGGGCAAGGGCCAGTTCACTTTCGGCCCCGCGCACCGCATCCTGCCAATCCTCTGGCAACAGGCGGGGATCGAACATGAAGGCGTGAAACAGATCGCGCACCACATCCGTCACCTTGCTGCGCACCTCCATCACCGAAGGCGCGCGATACATCCGGTGGAACAGGAACGACCGGATCGCCTTCAACTCCTGATACAGCGGCTTTGAGAAACGGATGATCGTGGTGCCCATGTGGCGGATATCATCCACCGATTGCGGCTGCGCGGCTTCCAGCCGGCCCTGCGCCACGGCGATCACATCCTCGACCATCCGTCCGAAGACCCGGCGCAAGGCTTCGTGCCGGCGGCGCATCCTGTCCAGCCCGGGGTAAAGCCGGTCCACCTCGGCATAGGCGGGGCCGGTGACGGGCAGGTCCATCAGATCGGCATCGACAAACAGCCCCGAACGCAGGCCATCATGCAGATCGTGATGGGAATAGGCGACATCATCGGCAATCGCCGCGACCTGTGCCTCGGCGCTGGCGTGGGTATCAAGCTCCAGATCCCAGGCGTCGTTCACCGCTTTTAGCGCATAGGGCAGCGGGGCGCCGGCATGCTTGGGGTCGGCATTGGGGCCGATGACGGGGCCGTTGTGCTTGGCGATGCCTTCCAGACATTCCCATGTCAGGTTAAGACCATCGAAATCGGCGTAATGGCGTTCAAGCTGGGTCACGATCCGCAGCGCCTGCGCGTTGTGATCGAAACCGCCAAAGGGTTCCATCAGCGCGGCCAGCGCATCCTCGCCAGTATGGCCAAAGGGCGTGTGGCCCAGATCATGCGCAAGGGCAATGGCCTCGGCCAGGTCGGTGTTCAGACCCAGAACACCCGAAATCGTGCGCGCCACCTGCGCCACCTCGATCGAATGGGTCAGACGGGTGCGGTAATAATCACCTTCATGTTCCACAAAAACCTGCGTCTTGTGCTTCAGCCGGCGAAAGGCGCTGGAATGGATGATCCTGTCCCTGTCGCGCTGAAACGGGGAACGAAAGGTCGACATGGTTTCGGGAAAAAGCCTGCCGCGAAAGCCATCGGGCTGGCAGGCGAAGGGGGCGAGCATG
>JALQTL010000353.1 GCA_023260935.1 Paracoccaceae bacterium | reverse complement strand
TTGACGACGCGGTGCTCGCCGACTACGACGTGCTCGTCCTCCCGCATGCCGCGGACGACGCCTGGGAGCACACCACCGGCGTCGGCTCGCCGCGCCTCGCGCCGGAGGAACTCGATGCGATCGAGCGCTTCGTGCGGGCCGGGGGCGGCCTCATGCAGGATGGGCTGGGTCGCGGGGGTTGTGGTCACGATCACATCCGCACCTGCCGTGGCTTCTGCGGCACTGCCGAAAGGCCGGGCCGTCAGGCCCCGCGCGGCCAGCCGGTCACAGAGTGCCGCCGCCTTTGCCGCATCGCGCGCCCAGATCCGAAAGACCGTGACCGGGCGCACGAGTGACAGGGCGACGGCCTGCATTTCGGCCTGCATGCCGGCACCAAGAATGGCGGCAGAGGCGCTTTCGGCCCGGCTCAGATGCCGCGCGGCCACCGCGCCTGCCGCGGCCGTGCGCACATCTGTCAGATAGCCGTTGTCCAGCAGCAGCGCCTGCACCAGCCCGGTGCGGGCCGACAGCACTACCATCATCCCGTTGGTCGAGGGCAGGCCGATATCGGGGTTGCCGAAAAAGCCCGGGCTGATCTTGATCGCGAAATGATCGAGCCCCGGCACATAGGCGGTTTTTACATCCACCTCTCCCCGGTGTTCGGGAATATCCAGCCGCAGGATCGGCGGCATTGCCACGGGCTTTGTGGCCAAGGCGCGAAAGGCATCCTCGACGCAGTCGATGGCAGCCATGTCCAGCGGCACAAGGGCCCGCAGGTCGGCTTCGGTCAGGATGGTGACGGGATCTCTCATGCAGGCTGGCCTTCCAGAACACGGGCAAAGGTTTCGGGGGCCACATTGGCGCCCGACAGGATGCAGACGGTACGCGGCCCGGCGCTCAGGCGGCCTGAAAGAAGGGCGGCATGTCCCACCGCGGCAGCCCCTTCGACGGTATCGCCGGTCACGGCGTGGATGTGCCGCATGGCGGCGGCAATCTCGTCTTCCGTTACAAGGATCACGTCATCCAGCAGCGCGCGGCACATGGCAAAGGTCACACGGTTGTCCAGCCCGATGCCGCCCCCAAGGGAGTCAGCAAGGGTTGGCAGTTCGCGCACCTCGACCGGGTGGCCCGCCTTCAGGCTGGCGGCCATGGCAGCGCCTCGTTCCATGCTGACACCGATCACCCGGGTTGTGGGGGAAAGCGCCTTGATCGCGGCCGCCACGCCCGCGGCAAGGCCACCGCCGGAAAGCGGGATCAGCACGTCCGAGGGCGCGATCCCTTCCGCAAGGATTTCCAGCCCCAAGGTGCCCTGACCGGCTACCACGTCGGGGTGGTCAAAGGGAGGCACCTCGGCCAGCCCTTCCTGAGCCACCGCGCGGGCCACCTCGACCATCGCCTCGTCCTGACTTTGGCCGATGATGCGGACCTCGGCGCCAAGGTCGCGCACGGCCTGCACCTTGTTGGCGGGCACCAGTTTCGACAGGCAGACGACAGCCCGGACACCGGCCTGCCGCGCCGCATGCGCAAGCGCGCGCCCATGATTGCCGGTAGAGGCGGTGACAACCCCGCGGGCCAGCTGGCCTTCGGTCAGCGACAGGATCGCATTGGTCGCGCCGCGCAGCTTGAAGGCGCCGGTGTCCTGCCGGTATTCCTGCTTCAGCCAGACGCCGGGCAGATGCGGATCAGCGCACATCGGAGTGCGCCGCACCCTTCCTGCGATGCGGGCGGCCGCGGCTTGGATATCTGTCAGGCCAACCGGAAGGGGCGGGGTCATCGCGGCAGATCCAGCGTCATCAGGTGGCCCGGTGCCAGTGCGCCCGAAATTCCGCAGACCCGTGCCGTCTGCCATGCGGCGGCATAGTTCGATGACAGGGCAGGGCGGCCCGTTGCGGCTTCGATCCGGTCGATCACCCCCGCCGCGCGCACTGCGGTGCAAGAGATGAACACCGCCTCTGACGCCGGGTCGGCGGCACTGGCGGCCAGTTCCACCAGATCGTCCAGAGCGATACGGGCCATGTCGCGGTCATCGGTCATGTTCAGGCAGGTGACGCGGTCCAGCGCAAGGCCTTCGGCCTCGAACATGGTGGCCATGGGCCGGGTTGTTTCCACGGTATAGGGGGTCAGCACCGAAATCCGCCGCGCGCCCATGGCCCGCAGCCCGTTCAGCGCGCCCGAAATCGGCGTGATGACCGGGCAACCGGGCTTGCCCTTGGCCACCTGCGCCCGCACCACATCATCCCCGATGCAGACCGACGCCGAAGTGCAGCCATAGATTATGGCATCCAGCCCCTCGTCCGGCAGGATCAGGGCCGCACCTTCGGCCAGATCGCCTTCCATCGCGCGCAGGGTTTCGGGCGTGACGGGGTTGGCAAAAGGTATCCGGTTGACATAGATCCCCACCCCCGCCGGGGCCAGGATGCGGGCATAGTCCACTTCCGATGTGTGATCGGTGGACAGCGCCACCAGCCCCACCCGATGCGCCACCGGGCGCGGGTCAAGGCGCGGGCTGCGCGGCGAAATCGTGATCTGTGTCATTTGCCAAGCCTTCCATAACGGTGTTCAAGCCACCGCAGGATGACCACGGAAACCAGACTCATGGCGAGGAAGAAAACACCCACCAGCGTCATCGGCTCGACATAGCGATAGCTGGAATTGGCCACCGACTTGGCCTGGTTCATCAGTTCCAGCACGGTGATGGCAGACAGAAGCGGCGTTTCCTTGAACATGGCGATCAGGTAGTTCGCCAGCGCCGGGATCATCGGCGGAACGGCCTGCGGGATGATCACATGCGTCCATGTCTGCGATGCGGTCAGGTTGGTCGCACGGGCGGCTTCCCATTGGCCCTTGGGCACGTTCTCGATGCCGGCGCGATATACTTCGGCTGTATAGGTCGCATAGTGCAGACCCATTCCGATCACCCCCGCCACAAGGGGCGGAAGCAGGATGCCCACATCCGGCAGGACGTAGAAGATGAAATAAAGCTGCACCAGAAGCGGGGTTCCGCGGATGAATTCCACGAACAGCCCCACAGGGCCGGCAACCATCCGGTTCTTCGACCGGCGCAGGATGGCAAAGAGCAGCCCTAGCGCGGCCGCGACCACCGCCGACAGCGCGGTGATCAGCAGGGTCAGCTTCAGGCCTTCCAGCAGGGTCGGGGTGATTTCGGCAACAAAGGCCCAGTCCCATTCCATGTCAGCGCACTCCGTCCAGGCCACGGGTCATGCGGCGTTCCAGCGCGCGCACGCCGCTGGCGATGACCGTGGCCATGGCGAAATAGAGGATGAGGATGGTGATGAAGGGGATCAGCGTGCTGCCGGTCTGGGCCCGAACGACCTGGGCCTGGAAGGTCATGTCGGTCAGCGAGATCAGCGAAACGACGGCGGTGGCCTTCAAAAGCTCGATCGCGTTGTTGCCGAAGGTGGGCAGCATCAGCGGCAGAGCCTGCGGCAGGATCACATGGCGCATCCGCTGCCCCTTGGTCAGGTTCAGTGCGACGGTGGCCTCGTACTGATCGCGAGGGACCGAAAGGATGGCGCCGCGCACCACCTCGGCCCCATAGGCGCCCACGTTCAGGCCAAGGGCCATCACGCCGGCCATCAGTGGCGACAGGGTGATGCCGGCGAAGGGCAGCACGAAATAGACCCAGAAAAGCTGCACGAAGATCGACGTGCCGCGGAAGAATTCGATGTACACCGTCGCCAGCCAGCGGACCGGGGCAAAGGGCGCAATTCGCCCAAGGCCCGCGACAAAGGCCGCGACAAGGGCAAGGGCCGACCCCATGACCGTGAGCTGCGCCGTCACAAGCGCGCCCTGAAGGATCAGGGCCAGATAACCGGACCAGTCGCCCATTTGTATGAAATCCTTGCGGTAAGTGGGCGGCGTGCAGGGGTTCCGCACGCCGCCGGAACGCTAAAGGGTGTTCAGCGGATTATTCGCCGCAAAGCTGGGCGCGGCTGGTGGACATCGCGGCCGCCGCCGAGAAGCCATAGGGTTCGATGATGGCGGCGAATTCGCCCGATTCCTTCATCTTTGCCAGCTCCACATCAAAGGCATCCCGCAGGGCGGCATCTTCCTTGCGGAACGCAGCGCCATCGCAATAGACCGGCGCGCCGACCACGGGGGCGAACATTTCAAGGTTCGGGTCGGCGGCCTTTGCCATCAGGTCGGAAATCGACAGGACCGGCAGGGAGTAGACATCGATCCGGCCGTCCTGAAGCATTTTCAGCCCCGACTGGCCATCGGGAACCACGATCACGCGGTCGCGCGGAACGCCGGCTTCCAGCGCCAGTTTTTCTTCGGTGCCACCGCCCGGCGCGCCGATGGTTGCGGTCGGGTCCGCCGCGATGTCGGCATAGGATTTGAAACCCTTGGGATTACCCTTGGGCAGCAGGAAGGCTTCGGCGTCGCACAGCACCGGTTCGGAATAGGCGACGGCCTGGCAACGTTCGGGCTTCATGAACAGGCCGGCGGTGATGGCATCATGGCGGCGGGCCTGCAAGCCCGGGATCATGGCGCCGTATTCGCTGATCGAGGCGACGACTTCCGGCACGCCAAGGCGCTTGAACACCTCACGCGCGACGTCGGGGGCGGCACCGGAAACGGTGCCATCCGCGGCCACGGCGGTAAAGGGCGGCTCGTTCGCGATGGCGATGCGGGCAAAGCCCTGTTCTTTCAGCTCTTCCAGCTTGTCTGCCTGGGCCAGCCCGGGGGCGGTGGCCAGAAGGGCAAGGGTGATCAGGGTCTTTTTCATGGCTGTTTTCTTTCTCTCTGTTGGTTCAAGGGGTCAGACGCGGTGCCCTGCGGCAATGATCTTGCGCAGGAAGGTTTGGGTTCGTTCATGCGTCGGGGTGGTGAAAATCTTGTCGGGCGGGCCCTGTTCGACGATGCGGCCCTTGTCGAAGAACAGGACGCGGTCGGCGAATTCATGGGCAAAGCCCATTTCATGCGTGACCAGAAGCATGGTCATGTCGGTTTCCGCGGCCAGCCGCTTCATTACCAGCAGCACCTCCTCCACCAGTTCGGGGTCCAGTGCGCTGGTCACTTCGTCAAACAGCATGATCCGCGGCTGAAGGGCGAGGGCCCGCGCAATCGCCACGCGCTGCTTCTGCCCGCCGGAAAGCTGGCTGGGCATGGCCTTGGCCTTGTCTGCCAGACCCACCATTTCCAGCAGTTCGCGCGCCCGCGCCTCGGCCCGGGCCTTGGGTTCCGCCTTGGTCAGCATGGGCGCAAGGGTGATGTTGTCGATCACCGACTTGTGCGGGAAAAGGTTGAAATGCTGGAACACCATGCCGATGTGGCGGCGCATATGGTGCAGGTGGGCTTCGTCGGCCGGAACTTCCTTGCCCGCCTTCTGCATGTGGTAAAGCTGTTCGCCGCAAACTTCGATATGGCCGCCGGTGATGGTTTCCAGCGTCATCAGGATGCGCAGGATGGTAGTCTTGCCAGAGCCCGAAGGCCCGATCAGCGCCAGCTTTTCCCCGGGCATGACATCAAAGGAAAGCCCGTCCAGAACCTTCAGCGCGCCGAAGGATTTGTCCAGCCGGTCTATGCGGATGATCGGTTCTGTCACGCCTGTCTCCCCGGGTCAGTGTTGCGGGGAGAATTGTATCGACTTTATATCATGTCAATTCTTAAATAATATCATGACAATTATTCCCGCCAATCCTTCGCCCTCGGGCGTCAAATGGTTGGCAACAGCACTTCGGGAATATCCGAAAGCATCGCGGCGATGGTTGAAAGACCGCTTCTCAACTCATCCGCGCGGGTGGAACCCAATGAGATTCGAATCGCGTCGCTACGCCAGCGTTCCGAGGACCGGAAGGCATTGCCCGCCGCCACCGCCACCCCGCGCATCCGGGCCTGACTTGCGAAAGTTTCTTCTGACCAGACTTCGGGCAGGGGCAACCACAGATGCAGACTGTTGCCATGGCAGGAGGGCATGAAACGGCCCAGAACCTCGGCCGCAAGGCTGTGGCGTTCGGCCATTGCGCGGGCCTGCCAGGCGGCAAGATCGCTGACAATGCCGCCCTGAACCCAATGCGACAGCAGGTCGGCCATGGCGGGGGTTGCCATCCAGTTGGCCACAAGATGCCGATTGGCCACTGCCGTGGCATGGCGGGGCGGGGCGTGAAGATAGGCCATCCGCATGCCGGGAACGGTGATCTTGGTAAAGCCGCAGATATGCAGCGTGCGTTCCGGCGCAAGCGCGGCAAGGGTGGGGGCGCGGTCGGGAATCATCACGTTCAGGATGTCATTCTCGACAATCGCCAGATCGTGCCGGCGGGCAACTTCGACCAGTTCGCCGCGGCGGTCTGCGGGCATCAGCCTTCCCAAGGGGTTGATTACGTTGGGTTGTAGATAAACCGCGCGGATTGCGCCTTTGCGGGCTACCTCATGCAGGGCGGCGGGCAGCATGCCGTCGTCATCCATTGCGATGCCTTCCAGATGCAGGCCCAGATAGGTGCACAGGGGCATCAGCGTGTGGTGGGTCAGCGCCTCGGCGGCGATTCCCGCGCCCGGAGGAACGACGCTCATCACCGCGGCGGTGATTGCGGGGGTGGCGCCGTTGGTCAGCGCTATGCCTTGCGGTTCGGCTGGAATGCCTTGCCGGGCCAGCCAGTCGGCTGCAACTGCCCGGTGATGCGGCATCACCATGTTGGGACGGAACGATAGTGCCGACGGGGCGGCAAGATTGTCGGCCAGCCAGGCAAAGCCTTCGCGCAGGCGTTCCAGGTGCATCGATTCGACGACTGGTTTCAGGATAGACAGGTCGATCGTCTTGCCCGACCGTTCCGGCAGATAGGGCTGGCGGGCCTCGGCCCCCGGGCCCAGCACAAAGGAACCGCGCCCGACCTCTCCCGCAATCAGGCCGCGGCGGATCAGTTCGTCATAGGCCCGGCTGACGGTTTGCACCGACAGGCCCAGCAGATCGGCCAGCCGCCGATGGGGCATCAGCCGGGTGCCGACTGGCAGGGTGCCGCCCTCGATCGCGCGGGCGAATTGTTCGGCCAGCGACAGATAAGCGGGGCGGGACAGGGTGCTGGGATCTGGTATCCAATTTGTCATGATTGCCAATCTGGTCAATTTCATATCAATCTGCAAATGAAGACTTGCGGGGATGCGATGAAACTTGATGCAATCGACCTGAGAATTCTGGATGCCGTGCAGAAGGATGGCCGCATCACCAAGCTGAAACTGGCCGAGGTGGCGGGTCTTTCGCCCACGCCCTGCTGGCTGCGGCTGCGCAAGCTGGAGCAGGCGGGAATCATCGCCGGCTGGCAGGCGCGGCTGGCACCCCGCCGGGTGGCCCCCTTTGCCACCGTGCTGGTAGAGGTGACGCTGGCCAATCACCGGCAGGCCGATTTCGAACGCTTTGAACGCGCCGTGGCGGGGATCGAAGAGATCGTCGCCTGCTGGTCGGTGGGGGGCGGCGTGGATTACTTTCTGAAAACCGTGGCCCGCGACATTGATGCCTATCAGCGGCTGATTGACCGGATGCTGGCCGCCGAAATCGGGATTGACCGCTATTTCACCTATATCGTCACCAAGGTCGTGAAAGAGGACGGGCCGCTGCCGATGTCGCTGTTTTCACCTGGGTAGAGATTTTCTCTATTCCCGCCCCTTTCGACGGCGCATTTGGGCCATGGGGGCGGCTGGCTTTGGTCCCCTTCTCTGCGCGCGATGGTTCACCCTTTGGTCAGCCATCAAGGAGCCCGCCGATGAATGCCTGCGCCCCGACCTCTGCCCATCCCGCCCTTTCCCAGCTGACAGACCGCGCTTTGCTGCGCACGCTTGGCCATGTCGGCGGGCGCTGGACGGCTGGCCCCGATGCTGCGGATTTCGCGGTAACGGACCCCGCCACGGGTGTTCTGGTGGCGCGGGTGGCCCGGCTGGGCACAGCCGAAACCGATGCGGCCATTGCCGCCGCCACGGCTGCTTTCCCGGCATGGCGCGACCGGCTGCCGCAAGAGCGCGCGCGCATCCTGCGCAAATGGGCCGAACTGATGCTGGCGGCGACCGAGGATCTGGCGCTGATCATGACGCTGGAACAGGGCAAACCCCTTTCCGAAAGTCGGGGCGAGATCGCCTATGCCGCGGAATTTCTGGAATGGTATGCCGGCGAGGCGCCGCGGGTTTCGGTCGAAGGTGTCACCCCGCATCTGGCCGGGGTCGAGATGATCGTCCGGCGCGAGGCGCTGGGGCCGGTGGGCGTGGTGACGCCGTGGAACTTCCCCAGTGCGATGATCACGCGCAAGGTGGCGGCGGCGCTGGCGGCGGGCTGCACCTGTGTGGTCCACCCTTCGGCGGAAACGCCGTTGTCGGCGCTGGCGCTGGCAGAGCTTGCGGAACGGGCGGGCCTGCCCGCCGGCGTGATGAACCTTGTGCCCGGCGATGCGGCGGCCATCGTGGGGCAGATGTGCGCCGATGACAGGTTGCGGGCCATGTCCTTTACCGGGTCAACCGGGATCGGCCGCCTGATCGCGGGGCAATGCGCGCCGACGGTCAAGCGGCTGGTGATGGAACTGGGGGGGCATGCGCCACTGATCGTCTTTGCCGACGCCGATATCGACCGCGCCGTGAAGATCGCGATGGATGCCAAGTTCGCGACCTCGGGTCAGGATTGTCTGGCAGCCAACCGCATTTATGTGCAGCGCGCCATTCTGCCCGAATTTACCGCTCGGCTGGCAGAACGGATCGCTGCGCTGAAGGTAGGCCCGGGGCTGGAACCGGGCACCGATATCGGCCCGCTGATGCATGCCCGCGCCCTTTCCAAGGTGGCCGCGCAGGTGCAGGACGCGGTGGCGCGCGGTGGGCGCATTGTCACCGGAGGTGCGGCGCATCCTGAACTGGCGCTTGCCTATCTGCCCACGCTGATCGAAGGCGCGCCGGAAGAGGCGTTGATCCACCGCGAGGAGACCTTTGGCCCCGTCGCCTCGGTCATGCCTTTCGATACCGAGGATGAAGTCATCGCCCGGGCCAATGCTACCGAATACGGGCTTGCCGCCTATGTCGTGACCCGCGATGGCGCAAGGGCGCTACGGCTGTCACGCGCGCTGGAATTCGGCATGGTGGCCGTGAACAGGGTAAAGATCACCGGGGGGCCTGTGCCCTTTGGTGGCTGGAAACAGTCCGGTCTGGGCCGCGAGGGTTCGCGTCACGGGCTGGAGGCCTTTACCGAACTGAAATATCTTTGCATCGACACTGCCGCCTGAGCGCGGGAAAGGAACCATCATGCTTGACCGCGACAACGACCTGAACGCCTGGGACCGCGACCACTTTTTCCACCCGTCCACCCATATGGGCACCCATGCCCGGGGCGAAACCCCGCGCCGGGTGATCAAGGGGGGCGAAGGCTGCACCATCGTTGACAGCAATGGCCGCCAAAGCCTTGACGCCTTTGCCGGGCTTTACTGTGTGAACGTGGGCTATGGTCGGACCGAGATTGCCGAGGCCATTGCCGAGCAGGCCCGCGAGCTGGCCTATTACCACGCCTATGTGGGTCACGGGACAGAGGCCAGCATCACCCTTGCGCGGATGATCATCGAACGCGCGCCATCGCATATGAGCCGGGTCTATTTCGGCCTGTCGGGGTCGGATGCCAATGAAACCAACATCAAGCTGATCTGGTATTACAACAATATCTTGGGCCGGCCGGAAAAGAAGAAGATCATCAGCCGCTGGCGCGGCTATCACGGGTCGGGCGTGATGACGGGCAGCCTGACCGGGCTGGCACTGTTCCACGCGCATTTCGATCTGCCGCGCGCGCCGATCCTTCACACCGAGGCCCCCTATTACTACCGCCGCGAAGACCGCAGCATGACCGAAGAGCAGTTCAGCGCCCATTGCGCCGAAAAGCTGGAAGAGATGATCCTTGCCGAAGGCCCCGATACCATTGCCGCCTTCATCGGCGAGCCGATCCTTGGCACCGGCGGCATCGTTCCCCCGCCCGCGGGTTATTGGGCGGCCATTCAGGCGGTGCTGAAGAAATACGATATCCTTCTGGTCGCCGACGAGGTCGTCACCGGCTTTGGCCGTCTGGGCACCATGTTCGGTTCGGTTCACTATGGGATGGAACCGGATCTGATCACCATCGCCAAGGGCCTTACCTCGGCCTATGCGCCGCTGTCGGGGTCCATCGTTTCGGATCGGATGTGGCAGGTGCTGGTGCAGGGGTCTGACCAGTTTGGCCCGATCGGCCACGGCTGGACCTATTCGGCGCATCCCGTCTGTGCGGCGGCGGGGGTGGCCAACCTGAAGCTGATCGACGAGTTGAACCTTGTGCAGAATGCGGGGCAAACCGGCGCCTATTTCCGCAAGTCGCTGACCGAGGCGCTGGCCAGCCACCGCCATGTGGGTGAGGTGCGTGGCGACGGGTTGATGGCTGCCGTGGAATTCGTCGAGGACCGCGATGATCGCCGGTTCTTCGACCCCGCCCGCAAGGTGGGGCCGGCCATTGCCGCCGCCCTGCTGGAAGAGGGCGTCATCGGCCGCGCCATGCCGCAGGGCGATATTCTTGGCTTTGCCCCGCCGCTGTGCCTGACCCCGGCCGAAGCGGACAAGGTGGTTGCCGCCGCTGCCAAGGCCGTGCGCAAGGTTCTGGGCTGACGCTGATTATCCGGCGCGGGGGGGCGGGGCATGACCCCGCCCTCCCGAACCGTTTACAAGGGCCAGACGATCAACAGCAGGGGCATGCTGACCGCCACCACCAGCACCTCCAGCGGCAGGCCGAGTTTCCAGTAATCGCCAAAGCGAAAGCCCCCCGGGCCTAGGATCAGGGTGTTGTTCTGGTGCCCGATCGGCGTCAGGAAGGCGCAGGATGCCCCGATGGCCACGGCCATCAGGTAACTGTCCGGGTTGACCCCCAAGGTGGCCGCGATCCCGATGGCAATGGGGCTAAGCACGGCGGCTGTGGCGGCGTTGTTCATCACATCCGACAGGAACATCGTGACGACAAGGATCACGCCAAGGGCCGCGATGGCGTTGCCTTGCGCGATTGTCTCCACCAGCAACCGCGCCAGCACATCGGCGGCCCCTGTCGTGGCCATGGCGCCTGCCACGGGCATCAGCGCGGCAAGCAGCACAACGACTGGCCAGTCGATTGCGGTATAGACCTGCCGCAGTGGGACCGTGCGGAACAGCATGGATGCAACCACGCCCAGCGTGAAGGCCACCGCCGCCGGCAAAAGCCCGGCCGTGACAATGCCCACCGAGCCCACCATGATCGCCCCCGCGACAAGGGCCAGAGATTTGTCGGGGATGCGCAATTCCCGTTCACCCAAGGGCACACAGCCAGTATCGTTCACGAAATCCGCGATCACCTCGGCCGGTCCCTGCATCAAGAGCAAATCGCCGGATTTAAGGGTCAGGGTCCGCAAGCGGGCCCGTGGCGCATGGCCTTCACGCGATACGGCAAGCAGATTGAGGCCATAGCGCGTGCGCAGCCGCAGATCGCTTGCCGACCGCCCGACGATGCTGGACCCGGGCAGAACGGCAAGTTCGCGCAGCACGATGTCCTCATCGCGGCGGCTTTCCCGGTTCTCTCCGGTGTCTTTGGCGTCCTTTTCCTTGGCATCGGCGCCGCTTTCCGGGGCAGAGGAGGGGCCGCCTTCCTCCAGCTTGATGCCAAAGACCGACAGCGCCTTTGACAGCGTGTCGACATTCGCCTCCAGCACCAGAATATCACCGCTTCGGATGCGCCGGCCCCCATGGGGGGCGGTCATGCGCACATCGTTGCGCACAAGCCCCACGATCTGGGCCTCGCTGTCCTGAATTTCCGCCTCGAAGCCGCGCAGTGTCATGCCGATGGTCTTGCTGCCTTCCGGCACGCGAACCTCTGTCAGATAGTTGCCGGTTTCAAAGCCTTCGGCACCCGCGGCTTTGCGGGCAGGCACAAGGCGCCAGCCCACCAGTGTGACGAAGCACACGCCCGCCCCGGCCACAGCCGCCCCGACCCAGGTGAAATCGAACATCGAAAAGGCGCCCAGCCCCGCTTCGGCGCGAAAGCCTGAAACGATCAGGTTGGGCGGGGTGCCTATCAGCGTTGTCATGCCGCCAAGGATGGTCCCGAAGGCCAGCGGCATCAGCACCTGCCCGGGCTGAAGCCCCAGCCGCCCCGAAAGCTGGACCGCGACCGGCATCAGCAGCGCCATCGCGCCTACATTGTTCATGAAGCCCGACATCAGGGCGCCCAGTCCCATCAGGGCGGCCATGCTTGCCAGCCGCCCCGCATCGCGCGGCAAAAGCGCCTGTGCCAGCCAATCCACCGCGCCTGTATTCTGCAACCCTTTGCTCATGATCAGAACGCAGGCGACGGTAATCACCGCCGGATGTCCGAAGCCTGCAAAAGCTTCTTCCGCCGGTACAATCCCTGTCAGGACACAGGCCATCAGCGCCATCAGCGCCACGAGATCGTGGCGAAAGCGGCCCCAAAGAAACAGTGCCATCGTGGCGGTCAGGATGGCAAAGACAAGAATCTGGGGCGTTGTCATCGGCAGTTCCCTTGGCAGCTTGCCCCGACAAAAGCAGAGCGGGCGCCCGGCCTCAAAGGCTAATTCGCAAACGGGCTGCATTCCTGACTGCGGCACATGACCGGCGTGGGCGCATGGGGCCAAGGGCAGGGGGCCTTTAAGGGGGGGCCGGCGCCGACCTGCTGGCGGCGCCGGAACAGGGCGCTGTAACAGG
>JALQTL010000324.1 GCA_023260935.1 Paracoccaceae bacterium | reverse complement strand
CGCCAGATGCGGGGCTACCCGTGCGGCAGGCCCTGCGGCATGCGCATCCAGCGTGACGATCACGAAACGATAAACCCCGTCGGCCTTTGGGGCGCTCTGTTCGGGCGACGAGGCGAAGCGGTCATCGCGCATAATGTGCCTTCGCCTCATAGAGGGTTTCCACGGAAATCGCCGTCACGCCGCGGTCGGCGGCATATTTCTCGGTATTGCGCCGGGCCTTGCCGCGCACGAAGAAGGGGATCTTCTTCAACTCCCGCTCGGCATCATCAAGCCAGCGGGGGCCAGGCTGCCCGGCAGCACCTTCTGGCACCTCTGCGGGCTTCATCTGTTCAGAAATATCCCGGGGGGAGGCGAAGCCGGGGGGCAGAGCCCCCCCGCCATCGGCGGCGTTTGGCGTGCCCGCCTGCTCGTCTGGCACCGCGACAGCGACGGGCGGCGCGTCCTGCAGACCGGCCTTGCCACCATGGTGGCTCGCCCCGGCTGCATCATGAAATTCGAAATCCTCACGGAACATCGTCAGAAGATGCTCTTCCAACCCCATGACCAGCGGATGAATCCAGGTGTCGAAGATCACATTGGCGCCTTCGAACCCCATCTGCGGGCTGTAGCGGGCGGGGAAGTCCTGCACATGCACGGGGGCCGAGATCACTGCGCAGGGGATGCCAAGCCGTTTGCCGATATGGCGCTCCTGCTGGGTGCCAAGGATCAATTCCGGCGCGGCTTCGGCGATAGCGGCCTCGACCTCCAGATAATCGTCTGTGATCAGCGCCTCCAGCCCATAGGCCTTGGCGGCGGTGCGCATCGGGCGGGCGTATTCGCGGTTGTAGCACCCCATGCCCACCACCTCGAAGCCGATCTCGGTGGCGGCGATCCGGGCGGCGGCGATCACATGGGTTGCATCGCCGAACAGGAACACGCGCTTGCCGGTCAGATAGGTGCTGTCGACCGAGGCCGACCACCACGGCAGGCGCAGCCCGGTTTCGTCAACCCGGGGCGAGAGGCCCGTGATCCCCGCCACTTCGTGCAGGAAATCGCGCGTGGCCCCCACGCCGATCGGCACGACCTTCGTGAAGGGCTGACCGCAGGTCCGTTCCAGATAGCGGGCCGCCGTTTCACCGGTTTCGGGATAGAGCAGCACGTTGAAATGCGCGGCCCCCATGCGGGTGATGTCGGCCGGGCTGGCGCCCATCGGCGCGGAAACATTGACCGCGATGCCCATCAGGCCCAGAAGCTTCGTCACCTCGGCCACATCGTCGCGGTGCCGAAAGCCAAGGCCGGTGGCCCCCAGAAGGTTGCAAGTGATGGCGGCTGTGCGCGGCATTGGCCGGGCGAGGGCCCGCACGATCTGGTGGAAGGTTTCATCCGCGCCGTAATTTTCCTTGCGGCTGTAGCTGGGCAGGTCCAGCGCGATGACCGGGATCGGCAGCCCCAGCGCCCCGGCAAGGCCGCCGGGATCGTCCTGGATCAGTTCGGCGGTACAGGAGGCCCCGACGATCATCGCCTGCGGGCGGAAGCGGTCATGGGCCGCGCGGGCGGCATCCTTGAACAGGTTTGCCGTATCGGCGCCCAGATCGCGGGCCTGAAAGGTGGTATAGGTGACCGGTGGGCGCTGACCGCGCCGTTCGATCATCGTGAACAGAAGGTCGGCATAGGTATCGCCCTGCGGCGCGTGCAGCACATAATGCAGCCCCGTCATCCCGGTGGCAACGCGCATAGCGCCCACATGGGTCGGGCCCTCATATGTCCAGAGCGTGAGCTTCATGGCCGGCCCCGGGGGTTTTGCACCCCCGGCCCCCCGCAGAGTATTTTTGCCAAGATGAAGGGGCGGGTCATGCCGAACCCCCTGCCGTGAGGATCGCCTTGCGGCGCAGCGGGCGGCTGAAGAGGGCGGCAAGATCGCCCGCCTGTTCGTAGAAATGGACCGGGCTGAACACGAGTTCGATCGCCCATTTGGTTGTGAAACCACGCGATTCCAGCGGGTTGGCAAGGCCAAGGCCGCAAATGGTGAGATCGGGCGCTGCGGCGGCCTGACGGTCAAGCTGGAGGTCCACATCCTGGCCTTCGGAAAGGACCGGGCCTTCGGGCAGCAGATCAAGGTCGGGGCCGAGGAGTTCGCGGTGGAGGAAGGGTGTGCCGACCTCAAGCGGGGTCATGCCGCATTCGCGGGCCAGAAAGCGCGCCAGCGGAATCTCGAGCTGGCTGTCGGGGAAGAAGAAGATGGATTTGCCGGCAAGGGTTCCGGCATGGGCGGCCACGGCCTTTCGGGCGCGGGCGCGGGGGGCGGCGGTCACCGCGTCGAACCGGGCCTGATCGACGCCGAATTCGCGGGCGATGGCCTGAAGCCAGGCGGTGGTGCCTTCTTCGCCAAAGGGGAAGGGGGCCGCGACATGGCGCGCGCCGCGGCGTTGCAGGGCGGCATGGGTATCGCCGAGAAAGGGTTGGGTCAGGGCAAAGACCGTGTTCGGCCCCACTGCGGGCAGATCGGCCGACCGGCGGGCGGGCAAGAGCCGCAGCGGGCCCACGCCCAGCTTTTGCAGCAGGTCGACCATCTGGTCTTCGACAACATCGGGCAGGGCCCCGACCAGCATCAGTTCGCGCGCGTCGGTTTGCGCAAGGCTGGGCACCATCGCGGCAAGGCAGGCATCCTCGCCTTGGGTGAAGGTGGTTTCGATGCCGCTACCGGAATAGCTGTAGACCCGCACATGCGGGGCATTGCGGGCGCTGAGCCGTTCGGCGGCGCGGGCAAGATCAAGCTTGATCACCTCGGACGGGCAGGAGCCCACAAGGAAAAGCTGGCGGATGTCGGGACGGCGCTCCAGCAGGCGGGCAACCTCGCGGTCCAACTCTGCATTTGCATCGGCCAGGCCCGCCAGATCCTTTTCCTCAAGGATCGCGGTGCCAAAGCGCGGTTCGGCGAAGATCATCACCCCGGCCGCCGCCTGCAAGAGATGCGCGCAGGTGCGGCTGCCCACCACCAGAAAGAACGCATCCTGCATCTTGCGGTGCAGCCATATGATGCCGGTCAGGCCGCAGAACACCTCGCGCTGGCCGCGTTCCTTGAGGACCGGGGTTTCGCGGCAGCCGCGGGTTGCGGTGGCGGGGGCTGTCAGGTCAAGGCTCATGCCGTGGCCCCCTCCAGATCGGGGGTGCCGCGGGCGGCGGAGGCTTCGGCGTCCAGCCGGGCCATCCGCAGCTTCCACAGGAATTGCCCGGCGTTGACCACATAGGCGCCATAGGCCGCGAGGGCCACAAGCATCTGCGCCGTGGGATCAAGCGCACCGGTCAACAGGCCATAAAGATAGCCCGTATGCAGGGCGATCACGGCAAAGCTGAACACGTCTTCCCAGAAGAAGGCCTCGGCAAAGAGATACTGGCCGAAAACCACCTTTTCCCAGATCGCCCCGGTGACCATGATGGTGTAAAGCAGCCCGGTCTTGACAAGGATCGAGGCGGTGGCCGCGCCATATCCCTGGCCCGTCCACAGGAACCACATCACCAGAACCAGCGATACGGCGAAGGCAAGAAATTGCACCGGCGCAAGAATCCCCTGCACCAAAGTCCATCTGGTGGCATCCCGCCGCTTGCGCTGTTCCGCGGTGTAAAGGGGCTTGCGCGCTGGTTTTTCTGGCTGCTTCGACATCCGCCGCCGCACCTCCTGTAGGGCGTTGTGTCAGACAGGTTAGGCTTGTGGCGCAAAGTGTCAACATAAACTTACATAATCAGCGGCGCTGAATTCGGGAGCCTTTTGTGCCGGAAAAATGGGCGGCTGCGGCTGGATGAAAAAATGCCAATGTAAAACAATAATTTGGCGGTTTTTTATAAGAATCCCGCATCTCTCCACTGTCAATTTGATTTGACATTCTACTTTTCTTGGTGGGACAGTTGGACAGGGCGTTCAAGATGCTTGAATGGCGGACTGACATCGACGATGACAGCCAGAGCGCAATGCCCCCGGAGACGGCTATGCAGGATGGCATATACAGGGCAGCCGATCTTCGCGCTTCGGGCGCATCGGGCGGCGTGTCAGAGTTTGCTTCGGAAGTCGTGGCCCGGCTTGTGGCGCGCGACTCCAATGGTGGCGTCGTGCTTCAGGAAGGGCTTGTATCGCGGTTCATGGATGCGGTCCGGTCAACAGATCCGCAGTCCTTCGAGGCGCTGAAGCCGGAACTCAAGCGGGCCCGGATATCGGCGGCGACGCTGGCGGATGTCTATATTCCCGAAGTGGCCCGCCGTCTGGGCCGGGGCTGGGAAGATGATGTCGTGTCTTTTGCCGAAGTGACCATGGGGGCCGCGCGCCTGCAGGCGGTTCTGCGCGAGATCGGAGCGGAATGGTCGGCCAATACCCGGATGCGCGATGGGGCCGGGACGATGCTGCTGATCCTGCCTGCCGGAGAGCAGCACACCCTTGGCGCCATGGTCATTGCCGGCTGGCTGCGCCGGCAGGGAATTTCGGTCTGTTTGCGCATCGGTCCTTCGCTGGCCGATCTTGCGTCTTTGATGACACTGCGAAAATTTGATGGGGTGATGATCTCTGTCGCCGGTGACGACAAGCTTGAAGTTTGCGCCAAGTTGGTGAAAACCCTTAGGGAGGCCGTGGACTACAAGCTGCGCGTTGCGGTGGGTGGGGCGATCATGGCGCGAGAGGCAGGGATGGAAGCCACCTTGGGGGCCGATATCGTGACGAATGATCTGCCCAAGGCCCTGGCTGCCTTGGGTCTGTCCGAACGCAGGGGGGGCGGACAAGGGAACGGCGGAAACGCTTTGCAGGGTTGAAGTGCATTCAGCCCGGAAATGGATGGTAAGGTGACAACGGACGGCCGACACCTGCTGAACGGCGGAAAACTTCCGGTTATGGCCCCGGATGTCTTGAGTGATATCGTCGCATCGGCGGCCGATCTGGCATTGCTGGTATCGCCCGCGCGGCGCGTCGTATCGGTCATGGTTGACCCGCACAACGGCTTGCAGTCCAAGGTTGCCGATTGGGAAGGCGCGCCGCTGCAATCCCTCTTTTCGCCGGAAAGCTGGCGCAAGCTTGATGCCCGTCTGACCGAACTGAACGAAGGTCGCCGGTCGCGGATATCGCTTGAGCTTAACCACTCTGACCATGCCGTGTGGGAATTTCCGGTGCGCTACACGCTGCACCGTGTTGGCAGTGATGATTCCGTGCTGATGGTCGGGCGCGACTTGCGCCCCATCGCCGAAGTGCAGCAGCAGCTTGTCAGCGCCCAGCTTGCGCTGGAGCGCGATTATGAATCGCAGCGCGAACTGGATACGCGCTACCGCGTGTTGATGGAGGTCAGCCGTGACCCGATCGTCATCGTGTCGATGTCATCGGGGCGGATCGCCGATCTGAACGCTGCCGCCGCCAGCCTTCTTGGGGGCGGGCGCGGGGATCTGGTGGGCGCCGCCGTCGCGCAGGAGTTCGAAGGCCGGCGCCGGGGCGAGTTTCTGGAAAGCATGGCCAATATGGCCGTGGCCGAACGCGTGGCCCCGATCGAGCTGACCGCGCGCCGGTCGCAACGGCGGCTTTCGGTCGTGCCCACGATGTTCCGCGCGGCGGGAGAGCGGCTGCTTCTGTGCCAGCTGGATGTGGTGGACAGCGCAACGGCCCAGACCGATGAACTGGCCGAGAACCTGTCGCGGCTTTATCACGAAGGCGCCGACGGGATTGTCTTTACCGATGGCGATGGCACGATCCGCGCCGCGAACGAGGCTTTCCTGAACCTGACCGACAGTGCCAACATGGCCGCGGTGCGTGGCAAGTCGATGGCCGATTATCTGGCACGCGGGGCGGTGGATCTGCGGGTGCTGCTGGACAATGTAAAGCGCACTGGCCAGTTGCGGCTTTATGCAACACGGCTGACAACCGATTATTCCGGCCAGATTTCGGTGGAATTGTCGGCCACATGGCTGAATGATCGCCCGAACCCGGTTCTGGTTCTGGTGGTGCGCGATGCCAGCCGGGTGGAAACCCTGCGCCGCCCGCCCGTCAGCACGCAGGAAGACGGGATGCGCAATGTGATGGAACTCGTGGGGTCGTCGACCCTGAAGGACATCGTGGCCGAAACCACCGATGTGATTGAAAAGATGTGCATCGAAACCGCGCTGGAGCTGACCCGCAACAACCGCGTCGCGGCTGCAGAAATGCTGAGCCTGTCACGACAGTCGCTTTATGTGAAGCTGCGAAAATACGGGTTGCTGAACAAGGCCGGCGACTGACGCAGGCGCAGGACAGAATGTCGAGAAAGGGGTGCTTTGCGCCCCTTTTTTGTTTTTTATCATAGCGCTGCCCTCCTTTCTTCAGCTTCCTGGCAAGGTCCGTGCCCGGCTGCGGCATAATGGAATAATTATCCGGAATTGATCCATGTCAAGTTGTTTTGACGATCAAAGTGTCAGATTTTATTTACATAACGGGAGGCCAGCATGCGCATCGTTTTCGTCCATCCCAACTATCATTCCGGCGGGGCCGAAATCGCGGGGAACTGGCCACCCGCCTGGGTGGCCTATCTGACCGGCCACCTGCGCCGCGCGGGCTTTGACGATATCCACTTCATCGATGCCATGACCTATCACATCGGGTCCGAAGAGTTGCGGGCGCGGCTGAAGTCTTTGGCCCCGGATGTCATTGGCGTGACCGCCATCACCCCGGCCATCTATGAGGCCGAAGAGGTGCTGAAGATCGCCCGGGAGGTGGTGCCCGATGCGCTCCGCGTGCTCGGGGGTATCCACGCCCGGTGATGATGTCCTCGTAGACCTTCGTATGCAGGTCCTCGAATCCGGCGCTCATGTCGAATTCGACCCCGTCCACGTCGAGGCTGCGCAGCGCGTGGCCATCATGCCCGTCAGGGAGGTGCGCCGCGTCGACGCTGA